>NZ_LZML01000018.1:0-123980 GCF_001665695.1 Nocardia sp. 852002-51101_SCH5132738
CGAACCTGGCGCGCTACAAGGTTCCCCGCGATGTGGTCGTCCTGGACGAACTGCCGCGCAATGCCACCGGCAAGGTCCTGCGCCGAGTGCTGGAGGAGATGGACTGACGTTTCTCAGCTGTCGTAGCCGAAGAGCTTCGCCGCCAGATCCGTCATCACTTCGCTGGCGCCCCCGCCGATGCCGAGGATGCGCGCGTCACGGTAATGGCGCTCCACCTCCGATTCCCGCATGTACCCCATGCCGCCGTGCAACTGGACGGCCTCGTCGACGACGTGTTTGACGGCCGCGACGGCGGAATTCTTCGCCAGGCAGGCTTCGCCGACGACGAATTCGCCGGCCGTGGCGCGCACGGCGACCTGGCGGGTGAAGGTGCGGGCCAGCTCGATCCGGCGGCGCATCTCGACCAGCTTGTGCCGCACCACCTGCCGGGCGATCAGCGGCTTGCCGAAGCTCTCCCGACGCCGGACGTGGTCGAGGGTCAGATCGAGGCAGCGCTGCGCGATCGCGTACGCGTGCACCGCGATATTGACCCGCTCGGTGACGAAAGCCGCACCGAGCAGCGCGAATCCACCGTTCTCGGCGCCGACCAGATTGGCGGCGGGTACCCGGCAATCGGTGAAGGTCAGCTCGGCGGTGTCCGAGCACAACCAGCCCATCTTCTCCAGCTTCCGCGACACGCTGAAACCTGGAGTGCCGGTGTCGATCACGAGCAAGCTGATGCCGCTCGCGCCCGGTCCGCCGGTGCGCACCGCGGTGGTGACGAAATCCGCGCGTGTGCCGGAGGTGATGAACAGCTTCGCGCCGTTGACGACGTAGTGGTCGCCGTCGCGGACCGCGGTGGTGCGCACGGATCCGACGTCGGAGCCCGCCTCCGGCTCGGTCACCCCGAGCGAACCGATCAGGTCCCCGGAGAGGGTCGGGCGCACGTACCGGTCGATCAGGGTGGCGTCGCCGGCGGCGACGATGTGCGGCAGCGCGATCCCGTGGGTGAACAGCGCGGAGTGGCAGCCCGACGAGCCGCCGGCCTCGATGAACGCCTCGGTGGCGACGGTCATGTCGACGAGATCCCCGCCGTCACCGCCGTACGCCTCGGGCGTGCCGATGCCGTACAACCCGGATTTCGCCGCGGCCCGGTGCAATTCGCGGGGCAGAGCCCCCTCGCGTTCCCACCGGTCGAGATGCGGCGCGACCTCGCGGCGAACGAAATCGCCCACCGCCTCGCGTAGCGCGAGACGTTCCGGCGTGCGGTAGGGGTCGGTGTAGGTGACAGTCATGATCACTCCTGAGATGTGCGGGATCGGATGCGCGCGTGAGGCTTTCGGGCGCTGGGCAGCGACCGGCGCCACCGCGGACAGGCGGTGGGACGGTGTATTCGGATGTCGTCGCGGGACGTCCCCGGACGGGTGTGGATCAGTCGATGGTTCCGGTGAGGATCGGCGCGACGGCGGCGCGGGCGACGCGTTCGGCCGCCGCGGGATCGGTCAGATCGATGGCATGGCTCGGTGTGGCCAGGTAGCCGATGATCAGGTGCACCAGGGCGTCGGCCTGGGCGTCGGGGTCACGGACCGGGATCTTGCCGTCCGCTTGGGCTTTGCCGATATTCGCGCGAATGGCGTTGAAGGCCAAGGTGATCGGTGAAGGATCGCCCTGGCCGAGAGCCTGGATGAGTTCGGCTCGGCGCAGTGGGTCGGCATCGCGGAACAGGATGTGGTCGCCCAGTCCGAGCCCGGTGAGGAAGCCGAGCACCACCTGTTCGGTGGGATCGGTGACTTCGGTGAAGCGGTCGGCGAGGTCGGCGAGGATGCGGCCGATATCGCGAGCCAGCGCCCGTTCGAACAGCTGGTCCTTGCCGGTGTAGCGGCGGAACAGCGTCGTGCGGCCGACCCCGGCCTCGGCCGCGATGTCGTCCATGGTCGCCTCGCGGGTGCCGCGGCGCGCCAGGACTCGCAACGCGGCGTCGAGGACCCGCGCGTCCGTCGCGTCGTCGCTGGGCGCCGACTGCGGAAGCAGGGTCATCGCGCGGCTGAGCAGGCTGGACAGCGGCGCACCGGGTCTGGTCACGAGGTCATCTTGACACGTGGAACCACTATCCGTCTAATAGTTCCACGGAACTATTTCGCAAATAATAGTTCCGCCGATGGAAAGGGCTAGGTAGTGGCTGACGTGGGTCGACTTCCCCAGGTGATGCGCCAGGCGCGCGCTCGAGTACGTGCGGTACGCGCACTAGCCGACGCCGTGACGAGCGATCCGGCGATTCTGCGCGACATCGTCGGGGGAGTGCTGGGCAGGCCCGCCACGCCTCCCACCGGCCCGGCCGTCTCCGAGGCGTACACCCCACCGGACGGGCTCGCGGACTTCGGCAAACGGGCCCACGCGAGCAAGCATCTCGACCGTCCGGTGGCCGAGGTCGCGGCCTATCTGACCGATCCGGGCCGGTTCGCCGAATGGCTGACCATGCACGCGGCCTTCCGCGGCGAGGCGCCGAGCGGTGTGTACCCCGGATCGGAGTTCGCTCAGCAGGTGAAGTTCATGGGCATCCCGGCCGAAGTCGCCTGGACCGTGGTCGCGGTGGACGAGACCGCGCTGGTACTGCGCGGCGCCGGGCCGATGGGGTTGACCCTCGGCTTCTGGCTGACCGTGCGTGCCGAGGGGAACGGGGCGACCGCCTACTTCGACGCCGGGCTGTCGGGACAACCCGTCGACGGCCCGCTGGGTGCCTCGCTGGTGCGAAGCCTGTCGGAGGCCCTGCGGGAATCACTGGACCGTGTGCCGGACCGTATCGCCGCGGCGGGGCCCTTCACCGGCGCGAAATCGGTGCGCAAACCCGTGCTGCACAAGGCGTCCGGTCGCACGATCGCACCGAATACGCCGGTTCTGGTCGGTGCCGGACAGCTGGTGCAGCATCAGCCGAACACCGCCGAGGACCCGGCGGCGCTGGCGGTGCGAGCACTGCGGCTGGCCGCGCGGGATGCCGGGGTGGGGCAGTCGCTGCTCTCGGCCGCCGACGCGGTGTTCGCGGTCGCCAGCGCCTCCTGGAAGTATCGAGATCTCGGCGCCCTGGTGGTGCGTTCGGTCGGCGCTGACGGAGCCGATACCGTGCAGTCCTCGACCTACGGTGGCGACGGTGGCCAGCTGCTGGTCAATGAAGCGGCACAGGCGATCGCCGACGGCACCTACGAGATCGTGCTGGTGACCGGCGCGGAAGCGGGCGCCACCATGGCCGCCGCGCAGCGCGCGGGCACCGAGGTGACGTGGCCGGAACAGGGCCCCGAGGTGGAGCCGACCCGTATCGCCGGGATCGACAAGGAGGCCAACAACGCCGCCGAAATCGCCGTCGGGCTGGGTGCGCCCATCTACATGTACGCGCTCATGGAGTCGGCCAACCGGCATCGGCTCGGCCGCGATCCGAAGCAGCATCTCGAGGCGATCGGCGAGCTGTGGTCGCGGTTGTCGGCGGTGGGCGCGGACAATCCGAATGCCTGGCTGCCGCAACGGTTCAGCGCGCCGGAATTGACCACACCGACCGCGGACAACCGGACGGTATCGGCCCCGTACACCAAACTGCTGTGCGCCAATTTGCAGGTGGATATGGCCGCCGGACTGGTGCTGTGCAGCGCCGCCGCTGCCGAGGCGGCCGGAATCCCGCAGGACAAATGGGTGTTCGTCCACGCCGGCGCCAGCGCGCACGACGAATGGTTCGTCTCCGAACGCGCGGAACTGGCTGCCTCCCCGGCGATCCGGGCCGTCGGCGCGGCTGCGCTCGAGCATGCCGGCCTGACCATCGACCGGATCGGTCCCGTGGACCTGTACTCCTGCTTCCCGGTCGCGGTGCAGATCGCGGCGCGTGAACTCGGGCTCGCCACAGACGATCCCGAACGCTCGCTCTCGGTGACCGGCGGACTGACCTTCGGCGGCGGGCCGGGCAACAATTACGGCACCCACGCGATCGCCACCATGGTCGCGCAGTTGCGCGCCGACCCTGATACCTTCGGGTTGAGCACCTCACTCGGCTGGTACGTCACCAAGCATGCGCTGGGCATCTATTCCGCCACACCGCCGCAGCGGCCCTACGCCCATCTGCGGCCGGTCGTCGACAATCCGCCCGCCCGTCCGGTCCGGACCGAGTACGAGGGACCGGCGGTGGTCGAGGCCTACACACTGCCCTACGGACGTGACGGCGAGCCGGAGGCGGCGATCATCAGCCTGATCGCCCCCGACGGCACGCGAGTGCTGGTGCGCAGCAACAGATCCGATCTCGTCGCCGAACTGCGCGACGGTGATGCGCTGGGCCGGTCCGCCACGATCGGTGACGGCGATATCACCTTCGAGGGCACGCAACGCCACGAGTTGCCCGCGCCCCCACCGCCGCCCGTGCTGGTGGAGCGCCGCGGCCCCGTCATGATCATCACGATGAACCGCCCCGAGGTCCGCAACGCGGTCGATCACGCCATGGCCCTCGGGCTCGAAAAGGCCTGTGACGCGTTCGAAGCCGATCCGAACGTCCGCGTCGCCGTCCTCACCGGCGCGGGCGGCTACTTCAGTTCCGGTATGGATCTGAAAGCGATGGCGCGGGGAGAAGCCCCGCTGACCGAGAATCGCGGTGCTCTGGGTCTGGCCGGTAAGCCGCCGCGCAAACCGTTGATCGCCGCCGTCGAAGGCCCGGCCCTCGCGGGCGGCTGTGAACTGGCTTTGGCCGCGGATCTGATTGTCGCCGCGAGCGATTCGCAATTCGGCATACCGGAGCCCAAACGCGGCCTGATCGCCGCCGCCGGCGGCGTCATGCGTCTGCGGGAGCGCCTGCCGCGCAATATCGCGATGCAGCTGGCGCTCACCGGCGACCCCATGCAGGCGACCCGGCTGGCCGAACTCGGCCTGATCAATATCCTCGCCGAACCGGGCCGAGCACTCACAGCGGCTCTGGAACTGGCCGAGCGCATCGCCGCCAACGCACCGCTCAGCCTGGAGGGCAGCAAACGCATCGTCGACGAGACATCCGACTGGACCACGGCCGACGCCTTCGACAAGCAATACGACATCGCGTCCACCGCATTGTTTTCCGAAGACGCTGCCGAAGGTGTGCGCGCCTTCACCGAGAAGCGCGCCCCGGTCTGGAACGGCCGCTGATAGGAAACCCGGATCGACCTGCCGCACCCCTCGGGGTCTTTCGACCAGTGGCAGGTCTTTCCGGATGCCGCGTCCCCGCCGGCCGTCAGTGGGCGGCGGGCATGGTCCAGCGGGCGGCCGGGTCGAACATGCCGGCCGGGTCGTAGCGGCGGCGCGCCTCGACCAGGCGCTCGCGCTGACCGGCGGTCCAGGCCGCCATGGTTTCGGCGGCGCTGCGGCCGTGCGGATCGCGGGTGAAGTTCGGTGTGGCCGCGCCGAGACTCCACGCGGAGAAGGCATCGATCACGGTGTCCAGTGCCGCGGGGACCGCCGCCGCGATCGGCGGTGCCAGCACGCCGACCGCGAGGACATTGAAAGCGGCCTGCCTGCCCGCAACCATGGTGGGCGACAGCGACTCTCGCGCGAGCGCGCCACCGAGAGCCCGGATCTCGGTCATGGTGATCGGCAGTCCGCGTGCGGGACCGGCGGCCTCCAGCAGCGCGTCGATGGCCGCGTCGGGCAGTTCGCGCAGCAGGGTGGACCGATCGGCAGCGGGCATGGGGTCGACCGGGTCGTTGTGGATGGACGCGAGTGCCGCATACGGCATCTCGGCGATCGTGTCCAGCATCGGTGATGCCACCGACCGCAGCGGCTGCAGCAGCGCGGCACCCTCGGCAGCGTCGCCGACATGGGCGTAGCGCAGGTGCAGCACCGTCGCACCGCGCAGCGGCTCCGGAATCTCGGGCAGCGGAGGAAGATTCAGGACAGCCACCGAGCTGGTCACGGCCTCCGGCACGGTCGCCACCCAATTCCGCCAGGCTCGCAGCACCGTCGCCGCATCGTCCATCCGATAGGTGAGACCGCCGGCGTACAGGCTGCGAATCGGGAACAGCCGGAAGGTCATCTGCGTGACGATTCCGAAGGCCGCGCCGCCACCGAGCAGCGCCCGGAACAGATCGGGCTCGGCCTCGGGCGTGACCCGGCGCAGCGTCGCATCGGCGGTCACCACCTCCATGGCGGTCACATGATCGGCGGCGAACCCGTAGGTGCGCGCGATCGGGCCCAGACCGCCGCCGAGGGTATAGCCGACCACACCCACACTGGTCGATGACCCCGCCAGCGCGGCCAGTCCGAACGGGGCGGCCGCATCCAATACCTCCTGCCAGCGCACGCCCGCGCCGACCGTCGCGGTGCGCCCGTCCGGATCGATCGCTATCGCGTCCAGGAGCGCGGTGTCGATCAGGATGCTGTGCGGCGGCGTGGGGCTCGCCCCGTGCCCGGTGGCCTGCACCGCGACCGTGTAGCCGGCGGCGTTCGCGACGCTCACGGCGGCCGCGACATCGGCGGCGCCGGCGGCCACGACGACGGCCGCCGCCCGGTGCTCGGTCGCGACGTTGAACCCGGTTGCCGACAGGCGATATCCGTCCTCGCCGGGGGTGTGGACCCGACCGGCGACCGCCGCGCGCAGGCGCTCGGCGAGGGCGACACCGGTCAGTGGTTGCCGCCCGGTTCCGGTCGGCGCGGGCGGATCGAAGACGCTGGACATGTGACTCCTGAAGTCGCTGATGGTGAACGTCTTCAGCACACCGCGCACCGCTTAGCGCGAACTTAGCTCCCGCTCAGCGTCCTCGTCGGCTCGGCGCCCACCGCGCTCACCAGCGCGTTCACCTCGGCGCGTGTCATGGCCGCGCCGGCCGCCAGACCCGCGTCGAAATCCCGCTCGGACAGCGACGCCCGCACCGCGGCGGCCTCGCGCGGCGCATCCATCGGATCCATCGCCTCCGGAAGGAATCCGATCCGACCGCCGAGTGCGCGCACGGCGCCCAGCAGGCGGGCACCGTCGTCGGCACGGCCGCTGCGCGCGGCGATCGCGGCGGCCAGATGGACCATCACCAGCCACGAGGTGACGTCGCCGTCCGATTCCAGCGCCGTCTGCATGGTGCGCAACGCCGTGCGAGCATCGGTCGGATCGCCGGTGTCCATCGCGCATCGAGCCAGCGTCCACGACGCGGAGGCGACCGGCCAGCGGTGGCCGCATCGCTCCGCGACCGATACCGCCTCCCGCAGCGCGTCCCGTGCCGCGTCGAGGCGGTTCACGAATCGCAGGATCATGCCCTCGATCATGAGCGCCTCGGCCAGCTGCCACGGGTGGCCGGCCGCACTCACCTCGGCGACGGCGGCACGGGCGGCGGCCGCCGTCGCGGGCGTCGCCGTGACCACGGCGTGCATGTAGGTGGTCCACGTCCGCATCCACGCGGCGGTGGCCTGGTCGCCCGCATCCGTCGCCACCCGGGCGGCTCGCTCGGTCGATTCCGCGCCCCGGACCGGATCGCCCGACAGGTAGTACAGTCCGCCGAGACCTGCCAGAGCGGCCGCCAGTGTCGCCCCGTCGGCCTCGTGCCCGCAACGCTCACACGCGGAGAGCGCGCCCGTGATCGCCTCGATGCCCTCCTCGATGAAGCCGCGCCGGTACCAGAACCAGTAGAGCGTTGCCGCCAGCCGCAAGACGTGGCCCGGGTCGCCGTCCGCAAATGCCGAGGCGATCGCGCTGCGGTGCTCGGCGACATCGGCGGCGAGGGCCTCCAGCATCTGTGCCGACCGCGCGTCGCGCAGGTGGGTGGCCGCCAGCTGCGATCGCTCCAGGACGCAGCGTCGATGCGCCGCCCGCACCCGAACCAGCTCGTCGGCTTCGCAACGGGCGAGAGCGAATTCGCGGATGGACTGCAACATTCGGTACCGGCGCGGCGAGGACGCCGGCTGCACTCGCAGCAGCGATCGACGGGCCAGACCCGTCAGCGTTTCGAGAACCGCCAGCGGCGAGGGCGCGCCGTGCACGGCGGCTGCGGCGTCGATGTCGAAACTGCCGGCGAAGACGGCGATCTCACGCAGCAGCCGGGCTTCTGCCGGGCCGAGCATGCGATAGCTCCAGTCGATGGTGTCGGCCAGCCGGCGCTGGCGGGCCGGCGCGGTGCGCGCGCCGCCCGCCAGCAGGGTGAACCGGTCGGCCAGTCCGTCGGCGATCTGTTGTTCGGACAAGACCCGCAGTTGCGCGGCGGCCAGTTCCACCGCGAGCGGAATGCCGTCGAGATCGGCGCAGATCTGCCGCACCGGTTCGCGCACCCGCTCGTCGAGTGTCCAGCCGTCGACCACACCCGCCGCCCGCGTGGCGAACAGTTCGACGGCGTCGGCCTCGTCCAGCGGCAGGACCTCGACGACGCGTTCGCCGTCGACGGCCAGCGCCTCCCGGCTGGTGGCCAGGATTCGGATGCGCGGGCATCGGCTCAACAGGACACTCACGACGGCGGCGACCCCGTCGAGCAGATGTTCGCAATTGTCCAGCAACAGCGTGCATTCCCGGTCGGCGAGGACGTTCGCGAGCCGATCCGGCGTTGCCGCACCGCGAACCTGGACAGCCGCGGCCACGGTGGCGGCGACCAGTTCGTCGGATTCGACCGGTGCCAGGTCGACCCACCACGGCCCGTCGCCCGCGGGCAGTCGCCGGCAGGTTTCGAGGGCCAGCCGGGTCTTGCCCACGTCGCCGGTGCCGACGAGCGTCACCAGCCGGTGGGTGCGCACGGCTCGTCCGATGTCGTCGAGTTCGCCGCTGCGGCCGATCAATTGGGTGCGCGGTACCGGCATCTGTGGAGCCGACGCGACCGAGCCTTGGGCGGCCGTCGTGCGTCTCGCGGAGCCGGAGAGCAGATCCTCGTCGTGACGCAGGATCGCAGTCTCCAGTTCCCGCAGCCGCACACCGGGCTCGATGCCGAGCTCGCTGTCGAGCAGGCGGCGGATGTCCCGCAGGGCGGCAAGGGCCTCGGACTGCCGCCCGGCCCGGTAACGGGCCAGCGCCAGCAACTCCCATACCCGCTCGTCGAGGGGGTGCGCCGACACCAGGTCCTCGGCGTCGGCCAGCGCGGCATCGGCGCGACCGGTGTCGAGTCGCAACTGCACGAGTGCCTTGCGGGCGCGCAGTTCCAGCGTGGTCAGTCTGACGATCTCGGGGCGCACGAATTCCGCATCGGCCACGTCCGCGTAGGGCGCACCCCGCCAATCCGCCAGCGCCGCCTCGTACGACCTGAGACCGGCATCGATATCACCTGTGGCACAAGCGGATTCGGCGTCGGTGACGTGCTGTGCGAATCGATGCGCGTCGATCCGGTCCGCGGGCAGATCCAGCAGGTAGCGGGTGCCGCAGCGGGCGATCACGCTCCCGCCGCCGCGGCGGCGGTCGGGCTCGAGCCGGTTACGCAGCGTCGAGATGCCGAAATGCAGCGAGTTCACCGAGGGGTCCCTGGCGTCGTGCCACACCTGCTCGAGCAGTCGGTCGGCGGACACCTCGTGCGGGAACGCGGCGATCAACGCCGCCAGCAGTGTCCGCTGCCGCAAGCCCCCGAGATCGACCGGCCGGCCGCCGACGGTGGCCGCCAACCCGCCCAGTACCCGCAGCCGCAACCGCGCACCGCTCGAATCATCCGTATCCGGGGGATCACCCACGAGTCACCTCACTACAGCTCTCGCCCGGCAATCTAACCCGGCCCCGCCCGATGACGGCCCGGCAGGGAGCATTCCTCGGCATGTCGAGTACCGACGGTCACTTGTGATCGATGCGGCGCCGGGCGGAGAATAGGCGGGTGATAGTCCCGACTCCTGCGAAAGAACTGTGATGTCTCGAAGGATTGGTCTTGCCGTCGCGACGGCTGTCACTACGTTGACCCTGGGGGTCGCCGCCCCCGCGATCGCTTCGGCCGCCGCCCCGGCGGCCGGTACGCCGGGGACCAGCGACACAGCCCAGGCGACGCAGATTCAGTGGCTCTCCGTTTGCCTCAACCTTCCGGTCGGATCGGCGAGCGTCAGCTTCTGCATCTAGCGTGAGAGTGTGCCCGGCACCGGCGGCACCGGTGCTGTAGAAGCCTGCTTCCGTCCCGGTGGAGGAATTGCGTCGTGTCTACGCCGGGGCGGTGTGGTTGCCCCTATCGATCCGGTCCGACCGCGGCTCGAATTCTGGTGACGAGGTCGTCGAGCCGCCGCTGGTGCGAACCCTCCCAATAGATCCGGCGGCATTCCCGGCATTGTCTGAAGGTGTCGTAATACTTGCGGGTGAGTGGCTCGAGCCGGTCGGCGACATCCTGTTCGGCCACGTCGGTCAGCAGGCCCCCGCAGGGCAGGCAGCGGCTGAACGGCCTCAGCCGATCGGTCAGATCGAGCCGGCGGATTACCTCGACGAGCTGATCGACGGGCCGGTTCGAACGCACGAATACTCCGTGGGTCACGTTGCGTCGCTTCAGGAGCCCGCGGTCGCGGGTGAGGATGATCCGGTGTTGTTCCGCGGCGGCCGTTGCCAGGGCGGCATCGTCGGTGTCCGACGGGCTCCGGGCGTCGAGGCCCATCAACCGCATGAGCCGGGCGAGCCCACCGAGATTGACGTCCACGATGAAGCGGGGATCGCGCAGCGGGCGGGGACGGACCCGTGTCGCCGGCCCGATGTCGAGGGTCTCGAAGACCGGGTAGGCGGCGAGTCGATCGCCCGGCCGCGGATGATGACCGAAGTCGACGGATTCGCCGTTCACCAGCATGAGGTCGACCTCGGTATGCGGGATGCCCGCGGCCTCGACGATATCTTTCACGGTCTGATGCGGACGGATCGGCCGCGGCTGCGCCGCGTACCGTGCGGCCGGGGGCACGAAGTCGTTCAGCTCGGCGTACACCCGCAGTTCGACACTCGCGGTCATGGAGACCATTGTCGTCCGGCTGCGGGCGCGCTGTGCGATACGCGCGAAGTCCGATCGCGGGCGGGCTCCGCGGAATCGGTCACCAGGTGTAGATATGCCCGGGTGACCACATACCGCCGTGGGTCTCCTGGGCGACCGCCGGGGTCGCCGGGACGGCCGAGGGGTCGATCTTGCTGAGGCGTTGCAGTTCGCCCCAATCCTGGTCCCAGTCGTAGGCGAGGTAGGTGGCCAGGGTTTGCGAGCGCAGCAGTTGCTGACTCCAGCCCAAGGGTCCGCCGCCGGCGTGGCTTTCCCACATCGTGGTGTCGGCGGCGCCCAGGCGGTTGGGCAGGATGCGCCAGTTCGGTACCTGGGCGATGCCGTCCTTGTGGTCGAAGGGGCGCTGGCAGGGGAACTGCAGGCCCACGGCCCAGTCCAGCAGAACCGGCTGCTTCGAGCCGACCAGATCGTTCAGGGTGTGCGTCTTCGGGATGCGCGGGGGAGTCAGCGCCACCCAGCGCTGCGGATCGAGGTTGTGATCCTTGGCCACGATGCGGATCACGTTGGCCGCGGCGGGAATTCGATCCAGGGGAACCCGCAGGTTCCGCCACGACGGCGCCGGGCCGATGTCGATCGGGGTCACCCGTCCGAGTGCGTGTGCGCTCGTCGCGGAGTCGGTGCTGCCGTATTCGATCTCCACCGGTTCACCGCCGACGTATCCGTTGTTCGGACCCACCGCCTGGATGCGCCCCGCCGCCGCGATCGAGACGATATCGCTGCGATCGTGCTGCGCGGGCAGGCGGTACCAGCCGGTGACGAGATCGGCGGGCTCCTCCTCGCCGTAGGTGCCGAGTTCCGGTGTGGTCGCCGCGTCGAGACCGTAAGGCAGTGGAGCACCGCCGGTCTGGGTGGCCGACTCGCCGGTGCCGGGTTTGTCGCCGAACGATTTGGCGATACTGCTGGTCTCCTCCTTCTCGTCGGGTGACATCACGTCACCGACGCCGTTCGGCACGAATCCGCGAGCGCCGTTGGAGAAGGTGGAGAACTGGTCGCCGACGAGCGGCTGCATCAGCGAGGCGTTGGGGTCGGTTTCGACCAGGACCTTGTTCGCCAGCCCGCACGGATTGCCCACTACCGCATGGATATTCGAGGAAGCCAGCGAGAATCCCGGATATTGCGTCACCGCGCCCGCGGTGAACGAGAACACCTCGAACACCACCAGGATCGCCGCGGCCGCCATCAACGGCGGGAACTTCGCCAGGCGCCAGGCGCGCGGGGAAACCCGATGCGGTGTGCCGGGTTTCGGCGCCCGCACATGCCACCAGATCGCCAGCAGCAGGCACAGCGCGGCGATGATCAGGAATATCCGGCTGAACCCGACGCCGAGCACCGCAGGTGGCTCGTTCCACCACGGGACACCGAAACTCGAGACCCACCACCACTGGTTGACACTGGTGAAGATCTGCGCCATCGCCAGCGCCACCACCGCCGCGAACAGGGCGCGATTGCGCGGCGAGCGCATCACGCGGGGCCCCACCGCGACCGCGGTCAGTACCGCGACCGCTCCGGCCAGGCCGGCGTAGACACCGTTGTGGTGGGTGAATTTCGTCGGGCAGGTCGCCATCAGCACCATGGCCCCGAATGTCACGCCGAGCAGCCGCCGCGCCGGCCCCGGGGCGGTGAACGGAATGCGCCCGCCCTTGCGCAGCAGGACGAAGACGCAGACCAGCAGGCTCAGCCACATCGCGACCATGCCGAAGCGACGGGCGATGGAGCCGTCGGCCGACGGCATGAACAGCCACTGATAGTTCAGGTAGTCGTTGTACCAGGGGTCCGAGGGGCCGACGATGTTGTGCACGCGCTGCATCTCGAACATCGCCGAGAGCGGTTCGACGGCGAAGGCGAAGGCCAGCACCAGCATTCCGGCCGCGGCCAGCGGTGCCAGCAGCGCCCCGTACGCCCGGATCCACGCGCCGGTCGGCACCGTGTTTCCGTCCTGCGCACCGGCGAGTTCGCGTGCTCTCGGGACACCGAATCCCACGGCCGAACGCAGGCCCGCGAGCAGCGGCGCCAGGCAGATGATGCCCGAGGGCGCGGCGGTGAAACTGAACGCGGCGACCAGGATCGCGAGGGCATACGGCAGTAGCCGGTGCGTCGCGATGGCGCGCTCCACCAGGCACCAGGTGAGCAGCACGCAGACGGCGACCACCGGCTCGGGCCGCAGCCCGTTGTTGTAGGGCAGCCACACGGCCAGGAAGGCCAGCGCGCCCGTCCACACCGCCACCTTGTCGTGGCGCACCGCCACACCGAGCCGCGGGATCACCTCACGGCTCAGCGCCAGCCAGGTGACCACGGCGGCCAGCAGCGTCGGCAGTCGCATCCACGGGCTCGCGACGCTGATCTCCGACATGTGCGCGATGATGTCGTACGGCGGCGTGCCGACCGGATTCTCCGGGACGCCGAAGAACCGGAAGTAGTTGGCCATGTAACCGGACGCCAGCGAGGTGCGTGCCATCCCGAACTGGTAGCCGTCGTCGGAGGTGGTGGCCCCGATGAAATGCCACAGCAGCAGCGTGGCGAAGACGACGACGTCCACGCCGGTGAACCTCCACCACCGCTGTGGTAACAGCCGCCGCACACGCCGGCCGTCGGTGCGGTCCAGCCGGTACAGCGCGAGCAGCGCTACCAGTGTGAAGACGACAGCCAGTACTTCGGCCGCGCGCTTGAGAAAGGTCGGCGTCACCGAGAACCGGCTGTCGACCTGCACGACGACCTTGGCGCCGTCCGCCGTGGGGAGATCGCTGAAGATGCCGACCACCTGTGGCCGCCAGTCACCCGGCGGCAAGGTGGCGCCTTCGATATCGGTTCCGGTGACACCGACCTTGGTCGACGACATATCGGCGTGCACGGTCAAGGTGCCGTCGGCGACCGCATCGATCGGCACGTTCAGCAGCGATTGATTGCGCAACACGACCTCGAGTTGCGCGGGCTTTCCGTCCTGCACCGGTCGCACCCGCGCGACGAACCCGTATTTCTCCAGTTGCGGCGCACCGGCGGGCAGCGTCGATGCCAGCACGCCGCCGTGTGCGCTCAGTTGCGCTATCGACCGGCCGGGGATCGTGGCATCGAAGGTCAGCGGTGCGTAGGTGACCAATGGGGCGTCGACACTGCGGGCCGAATCGGCCTGCGGCCACGACAGGGTGGTGTGGTCCACCTTCACCGGCAGCAACGGCACCGCGAGGGCGCACAGCGCGCCCAGCAGCCCGGCGAGGAAGGCGATCGGTCCGGCCCAGTCGCCGCGCTGTCTACCCGAGGTCCTGGGTGTCGCGCCTGCAGTAGGCGCACCGTCCGCCCTCACCATCGTGTCGACCACGGTCGCCGATGCTAGCGTGACGCTTCTGTTATCCGCGATTTCGTCTCTTGTTCTCAGTCTGCACTCAGGAATCGGCGGGCGAGGCGAGGTCGCGTCCCGAGGTCGCCGACGACCCCGGCCGGTGAGTTGCCGGTGGGTAGGTCACCGTTCGCGAATCGGACATTCGATCCCCGTTCGTGGCAACGGCTTTCAGCGCATCCCGAGTCGGATGGCCGCCCGGTCGTGCGCGCGGAGGCGGGAGGGTTTGCGCAGCGGTTGCGAAGGCGCCGCTCGACGCTGCGCCACCGGTTCGATAACGTATGACCGCGCTAGCGGTATTGGCATTCTCTTTTTTCGCAAGTACCGTATTCATCAGTGGGTGACGCGGTCGCCCGGCGTAGCGGCGGGTTGGAGGTCTTCGTGCGTGTCGGAGTGATGATCGGACCGGAGAAGGGGGATTCCGCGCGCAAGCTGAGCCGGATGCTCGACGACATCGCCTGGGCCGAGGAGGCCGGGCTCGACACCGCGTGGATTCCGCAGATTCCGAGCGATTTCGACGCGCTGATCACGGTCGCGGCGATGGGATTGCGGACTCGCCGCATCGAATTGGGGACCGCCGTGGTGCCGTTGCAGGCGCAGCATCCGATCGCCCTGGCACGCCAGGCGCTCTCGGCGCAGGCCGCCGCGAGTGGGCGATTGGCGCTGGGGGTGGGCCCCTCGCATCACTGGATCGTGCGCGACATGCTCGGCTTGCCGTACGAGCGCCCGGCGGCCTACACCCGTGACTACCTGGATGTGCTGGCGGCGGGACTGACCGGCCCAGGGACCGTCGACGTCGAAAACGACACGTTCTCCGTGCACAATCCGCTCGATCTGGGTCCGGTCGCCCCGGTGCCGGTGCTGGTGGCCGCGCTCGGGCCGGTGATGTTGCGCATCGCGGGGGAGCGGGCTGACGGGACCATTCTGTGGATGGCCGACGAGCGCGCGATCGCCGATCATGTGACGCCCAAGATCACCAAGGCCGCCGCCGACGCGGGCCGGACACCGCCGCGCATCGTGGCGGGACTTCCGGTCTGCCTGTGCCGGGATTCGGAGGTGGAGGAGGCGAAGGCGCGTGCCAATCGCATTCTCGGCGAGGCGGAAATCTCGCCCAATTATCAGCGCCTGCTCGAACAGGGTGATGCTCGCGATGTCGGCGACATCTGCGTGGCCGGTGACGAGGCCGCCATCGCGGCCGGGTTGCGCCGTTTCGCCGAGGCGGGTGCGACCGATGTCTCGATCCGGCTGCTGCCGATCGGTGACACTCGCGGCGAACTGATCGCCTCCAAGCGCCGCACCCGCGAGATGATCGCCGATATCGCGCGGGAATTACGATGAGCACCGACGCCTCTGCGGCGTCCGGTACGGGTCCGGACCGGCGAACCGGAGCGTTGGCGGAGCGCACCAGTGCCGGTCCGCTGGCGGGGATTCGCATTCTCGAGGTCGGCACCATGCTCGCCGGTCCGTACGCGACGATGATGCTGGCGGATCTGGGGGCCGAGGTCACCAAGCTGGAACCGGCCGGCGGCGACATCTCCCGGCAGGTCGGCGACAGCTATTTCGCGAGCCTGAACCGCGGCAAGCGCAGCATCCGCCTCGACCCAGGCAGTGCGGCCGGCCGGGCACGCCTGGGTGAGCTTGTCGCGCATTCGCATGCGCTGCTGGTGAATTTGAAACCCTCGGCGATTCACCGGCTCGGCCTGACGTACGCCTCGCTGCGGGAATTCAACCCGGCGATCGTCTGCGTCGCGATCACCGGATTCGGTCTCTACGGCGGCGACGATCCGGCCTTCGACTACATCGTGCAGGCCGCCACGGGGGTTGCCGCCCTCACCGGCGATCCGGCCGGACCGCCGACCCTGCCCGGCTATTCCTCCGCCGACAACTCCACCGGCCTGACCGCGGCGCTGGGTCTGCTCGCGCAGATCGTGTCCGGCCGCGGTGGTCAGGTGGACGTCTCGCTGCGCGATGTGATGTTGTCGCAATTGAACTATCACGCGGCGGCGTATCTCAACGAGGGCAAACATCCGCAGCGGCGCCCGTTCGGCGCGCATTCGTATTACGTTCCGGCGCAGCTGTTTCCGACCGCGAACGGTTACCTGGCGTTGTTCGTCACGCACGACCGCTTCTGGAAGGCCTTCGCCGCCGAGGCCGGGGTCACGGGCTTCGGCACCATGGCCGAACGCGCGGGCCGGCGAGCCGAGGTGCTCGCCGCGGTGACCGCCGCACTGGCCCGCGACGACGCCCGGGGCTGGGAGGCGCGCCTGCGCCCCCTGGGCATTCCCGCCGCCGCGGTCCGCACATTGCCCGAAGCGCTCGACGCCACGCCCGACGCCGTGGCCGTCGCGGGGACGTACCGTTTGGTGGCATCTCCCATCCGAATCGACGGCTACACACCGGAATACGGCCCGCCGCCCCGGCTGGGTGAACACGACAACCAGGAGCCGGTGCGTTGAGTCGATAGGCGCCGACCAGCGTCGGCCTCGGCGCTGCTCACACCGATACGGCCACATCCCTGCGGGAACCGAGGCGGCCGACCGGGGACGACCGCCCGCGGACTCCGCTCATTCGTAATGCACCGTCACCGACTCGGTGTCCGGCACCGCTTGGCAGGTGAGGACGTAGCCGTCCTCGACCTCGTCGTCGGCGAGGGCGTCGTTCACCCGCATCGTGGCGCTGCCCTCGCTGAGCCGGGCCATACAGGTGGCGCAGTTGCCGGATTCGCAGGAGAACGGCGGGGTCAGGCCCGCGCGGCGGGCGCTTTCCAGCAGGGTCTCGCCGGCGTGGCGCGGCACCGTGGCCTTCTTGCGATTGAGGAAGATCGTGATCGTGCCACCGCCAGCGCCGGATTCGGTTGCGGGCGTGGCGGTATCGGAGGTGGTTGCGGGTGCCGGCTCGGTCGCCGAATCGGCGAGTTCGGGGACCGGTGCGCCGAACCGTTCGCTGAAGATCACCCCCGGGCCGGGCAGGGCCGCCTCCACCATCTCCATGAATTTCTCCGGTCCGCACACATAACTGTCGCCGTGACCGTCCGCGCCGACGAAGTCGCGCACCGCCCTCGGGTCGAGCAGCCCGGCGGCACTGTCCAGATGCCGGATCACCTGGAGCCGGCCCGGATAGCGCTCCGCCAGCTCGGGCAGTGCCGCGCCGAAGATCACCGATTCCGCGTCGCGGTCCGCGCACAACAGCCGCACGCGGCGCTCGGTGGTCGCCAGGGCGCTCTTTGCCAGCGAGAGCACCGGCGTGATCCCGCTGCCGCCGCTGAAGCCCAGGAGCGGAACCTCGGTGTCGCGCAGGCAGAATCGGCCGGCGGGCCGGCCCATATCGATCACGTCACCCTCGGACACGTTGTCCAGCAACCAGTTCGAGACCTTGCCTCCCGGCACCCGCTTGACCGTGGTCATCAGTTCGGAGTCGGTTTCCGGTGCGCTGGACATCGAATAGGACCGATACAGATCGGTGCCGTCGACCCGGACCCGGAAGGTGCAGAACTGTCCGGCGCGATAGGTGAGCGGGCCGTCGTGCGGGGCCAGCACGAAAGTCCGCGCATCGGCGCACTCCTTCACGATCCGGGTCACGGTCGCGGGCCGGAACATCGGGGGACTCGCCATGGAACGCCTCTCCTGGTATTAAGATTCTTATACAAAGAGAATAGCGTTCTCCTGAACGAGATGGGATTTTCTCATGACCGAGCCGACGGCGATCGTGTCCGACGATCGGCACTACAGCGTGTCGCAGCTCGACGAGCTGGCCGGCGGACTGGCCGAGACCCTGCACGCGCGCGGCGTTCGCGCGCGCAGCCGGATCGCCGTGATGTCGTCGAATCGCCCGGAATTCGTGCTCGCGGTGCTGGCGGCGTGGAAGCTCGGCGCGGCGGTGGTCCTGCTGAGCCCGGCGTGGCGGCGAGCCGAGGTCGAGCACGCGCTCGCGATCACCACACCCGGATTCGCGGCCGGCGACCATCCGGTGCTGGCGGAACTGATGCCCATGCTCGATCTCGACGACCCGATCACGCCCAGCCGCGCGGAATTCGACCCGCCGGATCCGGAATCGGATGCGGTGCTGGTGTTCAGCTCCGGCACCACCGGCCTGCCCAAGGCGGTGCGCCACACGCACGCCTCGTTCGCGGCCGCGGTGCGGGACTGGCAGCAGGTGCTGGAGCTGGGCAGCGACGACCGGATCCAGATCCTGACCCCGCCGTCCCATATCCTCGGCCTGCTCAACATCGTCACCGCGCTGCGGGTGGGCGCCTGGATGCGGCTACATCGCCGCTTCGACCTGGAGTCGATGCTGCGCAGCATCGAACGCGACCGCATCACCGTGGAGATGGCGGTGGCGCCGATCGCGCTGGCCATCGCCTCGCATCCGGAACTGGAATCGTTCGACCTGTCCTCGCTGCGCTACATCATGTGGGGCGCGACGCCGGTGACGGTGAGCGTGGCCGAAACCGTGACCCGCCGTACGGGCGTGCGCTGGCTGCCCGCCTACGGCGCCACCGAACTGCCGGTGCTGGCCTGTAATCCGATCGAAGGCGCCCGGCTGGACACGGTGGGACGCGCCGCGCCCGGGGTATGCCTGCGAACGGCGTCGCTCGAGGACGGAAAACCGTTGCCGCCCGGGAAGATCGGGGAGATCCAGGCGCGGTCGCCGTCGCTGATGGCGGGTTATCTGCCCGATGGCGCGGACGCGGGGGCCGTCGTGGACGGCTGGTACCGCACCGGCGATGTCGGCTGGATCGACGCCGACGGCTGGGTCCGCATCACCGATCGGGTGAAGGAGATGATCAAGGTCCGCGGCTTCCAGGTCGCGCCCGCCGAGATCGAGTCCGTCCTGCACGGGCATCCCGCCGTCGCCGATTGCGCGGTCTTCGGTGTGGCCGACGGCGCCGACGGCGAGGCGATCGTCGCCGCGGTGTCGGCCGCCGCGCCGGTGACCGCGGAGGAGTTGTCCGCTCTGGTCGCCGATCGCCTGGCCGGATACAAGCGGCTGCGCCGGGTGGTGTTCGTCCCCGACATTCCGCGCCTGCCGTCCGGCAAGGTGCTGCGCCGAGTCCTCGAGGAGCGCTATGGACGTCCGTCTGACCAGTGAACAGCGCCAATTGCGTGATGCCGCAGCCAAGTTGGCCGACGATCTGGGGCCCGGCTCGGTAGCGGAACTGGCCGACCGGGAGCGGATCACGCGGCTGGACAAGACCGTCGAGCTGACCGGATGGCGAGCCCTGCGCTCCGACGGCGCGTCGGGCGTGGAAGTGGCGCTGGTGGCCGAGGAATTCGCGCGCGGACTGGTCGACGTGGCGTTTCTGGGTCCGGTGCTGGCCGACGATCTGCGCGGCCATCCCGCCGGGGACGAGGGTCGCTGGACACTGGGGGTGCGTGGACGGGCCGTCGACGCGGCCGGATGTGATCGGGCGGTGGTGCTCGCCGACGGTCAGGTGCTGGCCGGCCGGCTGGGTCCCGCCGCGCCGTCGGCGGATCCGACCAGGGCGGCCGCCGAGCTCGACGGGCGGCTCGAGCACATCGGGGAACTGTCGCCGGATCAGGCGTCGCAATGGCTCGCCCTCGCCCTGGTCGGCACCACCGCGGACCTCCTGGGCGCCGCCCGGGGCGCGCAGCGGCTGGCCGTCGACTACGCGAAAGTCCGTGCCCAGTACGGCAAGACGATCGGCTCCTACCAAGCCGTGGCGCATCTGCTCGCCGAATCGCAGGCCTTGATCGAGGGATCGGTCAGCGTGCTGCGCTACGCCGCCTGGGGAGTGGACGAACTGTCGCCCGACGAGGCGGTGCGCGCCGCCCGCATCGCCAAGATCTACTGTGCCCGCGCCGCGCGCACCGTCTGCGAAACCGCCATCCAGGTGCACGGCGGCATCGGCAACACCTGGGAATGCCTGGCGCACATCTACCTTCGCCGCGCCCTGGTCTCGACCGAACTGTTTCCCGTCCGTCTGGAGGAGATCGCCCGTGGACTTTCGTGACTCACCGGCCGAGGCCGAATTCCGGGATCGGTTGCGGCGCTGGCTGTCCGAGGTCGCCGGCGACTTCCCGACCTCGGGTGACGAATACTGGGCCCGTCAGGGCGAGTGGCATCGCGCCCTGTACCGGGCCGGTTTCTTCGGATCGTCGTGGCCGAAGGAGTTCGGCGGACACGATCTGGCGCCGGTCTACGACGTGATCGTCGACGAGGAACTGGCCCGCGCGGGCGCCCCGCCGCGGCCGAGTCTGGGCTATCTGATCCAGGGCCTGGGCCGCCACGGCAGCAGGGAACTGCAACAGCGATTCCTGCCCGGCATGATCGACGGCACCGAACGCTGGTGCCAGGGCTTCAGCGAACCGGGAGCCGGTTCGGATCTCGCCGCCCTGACCACCACCGCCACCCTCGAAGGCGACCACTATGTGATCCACGGCCACAAGATCTGGACCAGCTACTCCGATGTCGCGGACTGGTGCCTGCTGCTGGCCCGCACCGATCCGCAAGCGCCTCGGCACAAGGGGATTTCGGCGTTCATCGTGTCGATGAAGCAGCCGGGTGTGCAACAGCGGCCGCTGCGCATGATCAGCGGTATCACCACCGAATTCGGGCAGGTGAGTTTCGACGGCGCCACCGTGCCGGCCGATCGGATGGTGGGCGCGCCCGGTGAGGGCTGGAAGCTGGCGATGACCGTCGTCGGTCACGAGCGGGAGCCGTCGACTCTCGGCTACTCTGCCCGCTACGCCAAGACGGTGCGCGCGCTGGCCGACCGCGTCGACGGGCCGCTGCCCGACGAATTGACCTGGGCGGCGGTGCAATCGGAGATGTTGCGGCTGCACGTGCGGCGACGGCTGTCCGAACAACTGGACGGCGTCTCGCACGGCCCCGACGGCTCACTCGACAAACTGCTCATGACGTGGGTGGACCAGGCCGTCGGCCATGCCGCGCTGACCGTCGCCGGCACCGACGACGCCGATATGTTCGGCACCTACCTCTACAGCCGCGCGCAGAGCGTCATGGGCGGCACCTCGCAGATTCAGAAGAACATCATCGCCGCCCGCATACTCGGATTGGGAGCCTGACATGTACGACCTGCCCGCCGAAGTCGACGTCCGGGCCGAGGGCCCGATTCGCATCATCACCTTGAACCGCCCCGACGCGCTCAACGCCGTCGACGACGCGCTGCACACCGGGCTGGCCCGGCTGTGGCCGCGACTCGGCGAGGATCGGGAGGCCCGCGTCGCGGTACTCACCGGCGCCGGGCGCGCCTTCTCCGCCGGCGGCGACTTCGCATACCTCGGCGAATTGAGCCGCGATGCCGAGTTGCGCGCGAAAACCATTGCGCACGGCCGCGATATCGTGCTCGGGATGGCGCGTTGCCGGGTGCCGATCGTGGCCGCCGTGAACGGGCCCGCGGTCGGCTTGGGCTGCAGCCTGGTCGCCCTCAGCGATATCGTCTACATCGCCGAACAGGCCTATCTCGCCGATCCGCACGTGCAGGTGGGACTGGTGGCCGCCGACGGCGGCCCGCTGACCTGGCCGCTGCACACCAGCCTGCTGCTGGCCAAGGAGTACGCGCTGACCGGTGACCGGATCCCGGCCGAGCGGGCGCGGGAGATGGGTTTGGTCAATCACGTGGTCGCCGATCCGGTCGCCGAGGCACGCGCCTGCGCCGAACGGATCATCCGGTTGCCCAGGCAGGCAGTCGAATCCACCAAGCGGATCCTGAACCTGCAGCTCGAGCGCGCGGTGCTGGCCACTCTCGACTTCGCGCTCACCGCCGAGGACCTGACCTTCCAATCGGAGGATCTGCGCGCCAATCTGGCCCGGTTGTCGGCGCCGAAGAACGGCGCGAAGAAGTAGCCGTGGCAGCGGTAGGTGGGGTGGAGGCAGGCCGGGCAGTGGCAGGCGGGGCGCAGTGGTATCTGTTCCTGCCGCAGATCCGGTTCGATATGGCCGAGATCGTGGCGCGGGCCCGGGCGGCGGAGGCCGGCGGATTCGACGGGATCGCCTTCATCGATCATCTGCGGGCGCCCGGCGCCGAACAGCAGCCGCTGTGGGAGGCGATGACGGTCGCCGCCTGGGTGGCCGCGCGCACCGAACGGTTGCGCATCGGCCACCTGGTGCTCTGCGACGCGCTGCGCCATCCGGCGATGCTGGCGAAACAAGCGGTGGCGTTGCAGGAGGCCAGCGGTGGCCGGTTCGAGCTGGGGCTCGGGTCGGGGTCGGTGCCGAAGGAACTGGCCGACTTCGACATCGGCCACGAGAACGGCCCGGCCCGCCGGGCCCGGTTGGAACGCACGCTGGCACTGCTGCCGCGGTATTGGTCGGGTGAGGGGGACCTCGGCCTGGCACCCGCACCGACGTCGCGGATTCCGATCGTGATCGGCGGGTCCGGTCCCGCGACGATGGCGCTGGTGCGTCGTTACGCGGACTGGTGGAACCTGCCGGCCAACCAGCTCGACCGGCTGCCACGGTTGCGGTCGAGCGCCGGGCGGGCGCGCGTGTCGACCCAGCAGCTGGTGGGTTTCGTGGGACGCCGCGCCGATCCCGACCGGGTGCGCGAGGTGAGCCGGCGCCGATTCGGTTATCTGGCAGGCGGTTTGGTGTGTGGAAATGCCGAGGAGCTGATCGCGCACTTCGCCGCTGCCGCGGAGCAGGGTGTCGAACGGTTCTACATCTGGTTCACCGATTTCGCGCACCCGGAGACTCTCGCCGAATTCGGTGACGCGGTCATCGGTGGCATGCGCCGCGCCCGGTCGTAACGACCGCCGGAGCCGCCGCGCTGTGCCGACGACGGCTAGCGTTGCGCCAGCAGCACTTCCGACTGTTGGACCGATCCCGTGATGCCGGTCGCGTCCTGCCGCGCGAGCAGTACCGCGGCCTCCGCCATGGTTTCCGGCGGTTCGACCATCTCCGCCGGAATCCGCTGTCCGCCGCCACCGGCCCGCCAGCCCTCGGTGAGAACCACCCGCGACGGGCACAGACAGTTGACGGCGATATTGTCCGCGCGCAGATCGGCCGCCAGTCCCAGATACATGCGCTCCACGGCGGCCTTGGTGATCCAATAGGCGTTGGCGCCGCGGTCGAGCATGCCGACGCCGGTGGTCGTGATGGCGATCATCGAACCGCCGCCGCGAGCACGCAGCAGCGGAATCGCCGCCCGGGTGACGTGGAAGACGCCGGTGAGGTTGACGTCCAGACAGCGCTGCCAGCGGGCGTCCGGGGTCGATTCGATCGGGCTCAGTGCCAGTACCCCGGCATTCGCCACCACGATGTCGACCCCGCCGAATTCGGAAACCGTTGCCACCAAGGCTGTCTCGACGGATTCCGCGCTGGTGACATCGCAGGCCACCGGCAGGGCCCGGCCGCCGGATTCGGTGATCCGCTGTGCCACCGAGTGGATGGTTCCGGGCAACCGCCCCGGTTCCCGCGAGCGGGCGGCGACGGCGACCTCGGCCCCCGCCGCCGCCAGGCCGTGCGCGATCGCGGCGCCGATACCGCGGCTGGCACCCGCTACGAACGCGACTTTGCCTGTCAGAGAGTTCATTTGGGCGGGAAGCGCAGGGCGCCGTCGAGGCGGATCACCTCACCGTTGAGGTAGTCGTTCTCCACGATGGACTGCACCAGTTGCGCGTATTCCGTGGAGCGGCCCATCCGCTTGGGATGCGGAACCTGTTTGCCCCAATAGGCTTCCAGCTGATCGGCGGCCTTACCGTAGGCGGGGGTGTTGAACGTGCCGGGTGCGATGGTGACCACGCGGATGCCCAGCGGTGACAGGTCACGTGCGGCGACCAGCGTCATGCCGACCACCCCGCCCTTGGCCGCCGAGTACGGCAACTGCCCGATCTGGCCCTCGTAGGCGGCGATCGACGCCGTGTTCACGATGACACCGCGCCGGCCCTCCTCGCCCGGCTCGGACTGGGCGATCGCCGCGGCCGAGAGTCGCAGCACATTGAATACGGCGGTGAGATAGAACTCGATCGTGGTGCGGAACCCGTCGAGCGCGAGCGGGCTGCCGTCCTTGCCGACCAAGCGGCCACCGCTGGCCGGCCCGCCGTGCGCGTCCACCGAGATGCGCAGCGGGCCCAGCGATTGCGCCTCGGCGATCGCCGCCTGCACCGACTCCTCGCTGGTGGCGTCGGTGTGCACATAGCGGATGCCGAGCTCGGCGGCCAGCTCCTTGCCCTTGTCGTCGGCGACATCGGCCACTACCACCTTGGCTCCCGCGGCGTGCAGCCGCCGCACCGTCGCTTCGCCCAGCCCCCCGGTGCCGCCCACCACGATCGCGGCGCTACCGCTGATCTCCATGACGCTGCCCTCTCTTGAAATCAACACTCTCTTACTGAGAGAATAATGTTCTCATGAACATTAGCATGATCCTCGAGATGGCGGCCTCGGCCGGAAACCGGCCGGTGATCACCGTCGACGGCCGTTCGCTCACGGCGTCGCAATTGCTGCGACTGGCGCGCCGCGCGGCCGCGGAGTTCGCCGACAGTTCGGCCGTGCTGTATCTGGGCACGAACCACCTGGCGTATCCGGTGGCGCTGTTCGGCGCCGTGCTGGCCGCGGTGCCGTTCGTGCCGCTGAACTATCGGCTCGGCAAACAGCAGCTCTCGGCACTGCTGGCGCGGCATCCGGGTGCGCGGGTGCTGCGCCCCGGGGATCTCGACGCCCTGGTGGAAACCGATGCGGCACAGCCCGATCCGGAACCGCAGCCGGCCCCGTGGGACGGCGAGGCGGTGGCCGCGATCATCTATACCAGCGGCACCACCTCCGAACCCAAGGCGGCGCTGCTGCGACACCGGCATCTGATGGCCTACCTGCTGAACACGATGGAGTTCGGCACGGCCGCGGAATCCGACGCATCGCTGGTATCGGTCCCGCCGTACCACATCGCGGGACTCACCAATCTGCTCTCCAATCTCTACACCGGCCGCCGTGTGGTGTACCTGCCGGCGTTCGAACCGCAGCGATGGCTGGAAACCGTTCGGGCCGAGCGGATCACGCACGCCATGCTGGTGCCGACCATGCTGGCCCGCATCGTCACCGCGGTCGACGGCGCCGACGCGGCCACGCCGACGCTCGCGAGCCTGGCCTACGGCGGTTCACGGATGCCGCGGCCGGTGCTGGAACGGGCGCTGGCGATGTTCCCCGAGACCGGGTTCGTCAATGCCTACGGCCTCACCGAAACCGCCTCCTCGGTGGCGGTGCTCGGACCGGAGGATCATCGCGCCGCACAGGCCGCGACCGATCCCGCGATCCGCGAGCGGCTGAGCTCCGTCGGCCGGGCGCTGCCGGGCGTCGAATTCGACATTCGCAGTGCCGCGGGGGAATCGCTGCCGATCGGGCAGACCGGACTCGTGTACGTGCGGGGCGAGCAGATCTCGGGAGAGTACGGTGCGCGCACCGCGCTGGATGCCGACGGCTGGTTCGGCACCCGTGACCTGGGCAGGCTGGACGAGGACGGCTATCTGTTCATCGAGGGCCGCGCCGACGACACCATCATCCGCGGCGGGGAGAACATCGCACCGGCCGAAATCGAGGATGTGCTGCTCACCCATCCCGGGATCAGCGAGGCCGCGGTGATCGGGGTGCCCGATCCGGAATGGGGGCAGCGCCTGGTCGCGGTCGTGGTGGGCGCCGGTGATCCCGAAGAGATCAAGCGGTGGGTGCGGGAGCGGATGCGGTCCTCGAAAACCCCCGACGCGATCGTGTTCCGCGCCGAACTGCCCAAGACCGAAACCGGAAAACTGTTGCGCCGCAACCTCGTCGCCGAATTGGAGAGCTCCCATGCCTGAAGCCGTCATCGTCTCCGCCGTGCGGACCCCCATCGGAACCGCGCGCAAGGGCACGCTGCGCGACACCAACGCCTTCGACCTCGCCCACCATGTGGTCGCGGCGGTCGCCCGCGATATCGACCCGAGCCGGGTGGACGACGTCATCCTCGGCGAGGGCCGCTACGGCGGCGGGGTGCTGGCCCGCCACGCGGCGGTGACGGCCGGGCTCACCACAGTACCGGGACTGGCCGCCAACCGGCACTGCGCGGCGGGAATGGCCGCGGTGCAGAGCGCGGCGGCCGGAATCCGTTCGGGGATGGACGAACTCGTCCTCGCCGGTGGTGTGAATTCCGATTCCACCGGGCCCCGGGTGCGGTTCCGGGTCGGAGCGGACGAATGGATCGACCCGTGGGTCTCGCCGTCGCATCCGGACCGCCCGGACGCGCCCAATCTGGATATGTCGATCACCGTCGGCTGGAATACCGCGGTCAAGGCGGGAATCTCGCGCGAGGAGATGGACGCCTGGGCCCTGCGTTCGCATCGCAACGCGATCGCCGCCATCGACGAGGGCCGGTTCAAGGAGGAGATCGTCGCGATCGAGACGCCGCACGGCGAATTCTCCGTCGACGAACATCCGCGCCGCGACACCAGCCTGGAGCGGCTCGCCGGATTGAAGGTGCTGCATCCGGAGATCGAGGGGTTCTCGATCACCGCGGGTAACGCCTCGGGATCCAACGACGGCGCGGCCGCGCTGGCCATCGCCTCGGATCGGCTGGGCCTGCCCGCGCTGGGTGTCATCCGTTCGTGGGCCTCGGTGGGCGTGGACCCCGCCGACACCGGCCTGGCGCCGATCGAGGCGATCACCAAAGCGGTTGCGCGGGCGGGTATCTCACTGACCGAGGTGAAGCTGATCGAGATCAACGAGGCGTTCGCCTCGGTGCCGCTGGCCGCGGTCAAGGCGCTGGACCTGGATCCCGAGCGGGTGAACTACAGCGGCAGCGGCTGCTCGCTGGGGCATCCCGTGGCAGCCACCGGCGCCCGCATGATCGTCACCCTGGTCCACGAATTGCGCCGTCGCGGCGGCGGATTCGGTATCGCGGCGCTGTGCGCCGGGGGTGGTATGGGATCGGCGACCGTGATCGAGGTGCCCGCTCCGTGACCACCGCCGGGCGTGAGGCCAAACGGCTGCTCGCCGCCGCCCGGGAGGGTTCCCTGCGAGCCACCGGGCGGTTGCTGAGCATGGTCGAAAACGGCAGCCGCGACGAGGTTCTCGCGCTGCTCGGCTCGGTCGCCACGCCTCGGGTGCTGGGCGTCACCGGCCCGCCGGGCGCCGGAAAATCGACCACGGTCGCGGCGCTGGTCGGCACGTATCGGGCGCAGGGTGCGAGGGTCGCCGTCCTCGCGGTCGATCCGTCCTCGCCCTACAGCGGCGGCGCTCTGCTCGGAGACCGCATCCGCATGTCGGCCCATGTCGGCGACCCCGGTGTGCTGATCCGCTCGGTGGCCACCCGCGGGCATATCGGCGGCCTGGCCGCGGTGGTGCCGGCCGCGATCCGGCTGCTCGCCGATCTCGGCTACGACCGGATCGTGGTCGAGACGGTCGGGGTCGGGCAATCGGAGATCGAGGTCGCGGCGGTCGCCGATCCGACCGTGGTCATCCTGAATCCCGGTGCGGGAGACGCGATTCAAGCCGCCAAGGCGGGGCTGCTGGAGGTCGCCGACATCCTCGTGGTGAACAAGGCCGACCGGCCCGGCGCCGACCGGACGGTGCGGGAACTGCGCGGCGAATCCTCGGCCCCCATCCTGACCCTTGTCGCGGAGAACGGCACCGGTGTGCCCGAACTGGCCGAGGCCATCGACGCGCACCAGCGCAGCGACAACCCCGAACGCCGCGCCGCCCGCGCCCGGGTGCAGATCCTGTCGCTGGTGCACACCCGCGTGCGAGCCCATCCCGACCTGGCACGGCTGGCCGAGGAAGTCGCCCGCGGGAGCGTGGATGCCTACACGGCCGCGGAGCGGCTGGTGCCGCGTTCGCCCGCGGTCCCGGCACCGGCCATCCGGTGGTGAGGTAGTTCCCGGCCGGCTCAGTGTCCGCCGCGGCGAGCGTAGAAGATCTTGCCGACCTGCAGATACGCGAGCCGGTCCGCCAGCCGAGAACTGAGCCGGCGGGTGAGGTTGTAGACGTGGGCGTCCTTACCGATGACCACCCGGCCTCGCCCGCGCATCGTCGCGTCGATCATTCGTTTCGCGACCCGTTCCGGACGTGCCGCGAATGCTCTGGCCACGGGTTCGGGTGCTCCCAGTTGCGCCGCGCTCGCGCGCACGAGATCGGTCCACACCGTCCCCGGGAGAGCCGTGGTCACCGTGACGGCGGAGCGCCGCCCGCGCAGATCCTGGGACAATCCGTATCCGAACATCGCGAGCGCGGCTTTGGAGGCCCCGTAGAACGTCGAACCCGGAACGGGCACGATCGCCGAGAGGCTCGAGGTGTTCATGATCGTGGCTTCCGGGCGCTGCGACAGATGCGGGAGGAATGCCCGGCACATCCATACGGAGCCGAAGAAGTTCACCCGCATCAAGGTGTCGATGCGGTCGTCGTCGACCTCGGCGACGGTCTGCATCTGCTGGGCGATTCCGGCGATGTTGAACAGGCCGTCGACATGGCCGTGCGCGGCGATCACCGCATCGGGGAAGGCCTGCACCGCCTCGCGATCTCCGATGTCGAGGCGGTGGGCCGAGAACCGGGATCGGTCGGTGACCAGGTCCGCGGTCGCGGCCAGTGCCTGCTCGTCGAGGTCGGCGCCGGCGACGATCGCTCCTCGTCGCACCAATTCGAGGGCGACGCAGCGCCCGATGCCGTTACCCGCGCCGGTGACGACGAATACCTTGCCAGCGACCTGCACCGGACGAACTCCTTCCGCCCCTCCGCGCACCGCGCTCGAAACCCATCGAGCGGAAAGAGGGTTCTAGAACAGGTTCTATCACTTCGCGGCGGCCGGGAAACAGCCGGCCATCGGCTTACGCGACGCGGAGAACCGGCCCGATGCCGGATGGGCCGACCGGGAAAGGGCTCGGCTAGGGGAACCGCACCATGGCTTCCTGGGCGAAAGACGCGACCAGCGAACCGTTCTCGGTGAAGACGTCCCCGCGGCCGAAGCAGCGGCCCTGTGCCATCACCGGGCTGTCCTGGCGCAGCAACAGCCAGTCGTCGGTGCGGAACGGCCGGTGGAACCAGAGGGTGTGGCTGGTGACCGCGGAGCGGAACGCGGTGCCGTTGCCGCGCTGGCACACCCCCTCGATCGGGCGCAGTGCCGTGCCGATCAGGGTGAGGTCGGTGGCGTAGCCGGTCAAGGCCGGTGCGAGCGCGGCGTCCGCGGCCGGTGTGCGCATCCAGAACTCGAATTCCGGTGCGGCCGAACCGGTGTCGTCGAGGTCGACGTTCGTGCGGGTCTCCCACGGGATGATGTCGAATCCGGCCTTGTGCTCGGCCGACAGCAGCGGGCCGATCGGTGCGGTCACCTGTTGCTCGGGCCCGTCGTCGGCGGCGTGCAGGGAAATGGCCGCGGTGGCAACGATTCCCGATGCCTGCTCGGCCAGTATCGTCGCCGAGGCGAAGGTCCGTCCCTGATGCTGGACCTGCACCCGGTACCGCAGCGCCTCGTCCGGTTTACCCTCGCGGGGAAACAGCGCATGCAGCGATTCGACGGACTTGTCCGGACAGGCCAGCTGGGCGGCGCGCACGAATTGCGCCAGCAGCTGGCCGCCGAAGATCCGGTAGTACCCCAGGCTCTGGTTGGGGCCGGAGAACACCGCGGTATCGCGGTCGTCCTCGGCCGGAACCGAACGCAGGTCGAGACAAGCGAGAAGGTCGCTCCACAGATCGGGCATGGATCCGAGTGTAAGCGACCTTCTCGATTACGAGAATGAAATTCTCAGTCTTGCGCAAAGCCGTGGGCGCAGAAGTTCCACACCTCTTCGGCGGTGATGGGGTGGGTGGTCTCCTCGTCGGTGCCGCCGGTGGACTGCGCGGTGAACATCACCGTCTGCATGACCATCGCCGCGGTCCGGCGCGCGTTGAGATCCGTGCGCAACCGGCCCTGTGCCTGGGCCTTCTCCATCAACTCTGTGATCAGGCTCAGCAGCGGCGCGTGCGCCACCTTCACCTGCGCGGGATGCGAAACCAGTAGCTGCGGCGCGAAATCGGTGAACAGCGGCCGCTGCGCGGTCGGATCCGGGCGGCTCAGTTCGAACAGCAGCTCGATGGTCACCCGGAGCTGGTCGATCGGATCGTCCTGCCCGTCGGCGGCAGCGCGCAGCTGGTCCGCGGTGCGGCTGAGCGCATCCTCGAACAGGGCCAGCAGCAGTTCGTGTTTACCGTCGAACTGCAGGTAGAAGCTGCGCAGCGATTGTTTGGAGCGGTCCACCACTTCCTGCACGGTGAAGTCGGTGGTGCCCTTCTCGGTGATGATGGCCTGCGCCGCGTCGAGGAAGCGCTGTACTCGCTGTTCGGCACGCAATTTCGCGGTCCGGATCGAGCGCTCGACGGCGCGTTGCTTCCAGGCGGGCTCTTCGCTGGGGCTGCTCACGGTCGGCTCGGTCCTTGGTTATGTGTGCAGAACATGAATGCACTGTACCGGAGAATGTCATGTTCCCGGGCACCGAGGGCGCGTGTTCGGGAACGGCACGAGAGACTGTTACTTTCTGTTGTGGAGAATGATATTCTCGCGTCGGTAGGCAGTCTAGTGGCCAGAGAGGCGGTCCGGGATGCTTTTGGAGTTCGACTCCGAACAAAGACTCTGGCGCGACACCGTGCGCGAGGCGGTCGGCAGACAATGCCCGGCGACGCTGATCCGGGAGATCGCCGACAAGGACGGTGACCCGATGCCCTTGTGGCGCAGCTACATCGGGCTGGGCTGGACCGAATTGACCGGGGACGCGGCCGCTGTCGAGCTGGCGATCGTCCTCGAGGAACTGGGCCGGGCCACCGATCCGACGCCGTATCTGGCCACGATGACCCAATTCGCGCCGCTGGCACCGGAATTCGCGGATCCCGCACGGTCGGGCACGGCCGTGTACGACGGTGTGAACGCGGTCCTCGACGCCGACGGCTGGGTGCTCGGCGGCACCGCGCACCACGTCCTGGACGGTGACCGCGCCGAACAGTTCGCGGTGGTGACCAGGGCCGGTGTGTTCGTAGTGCCGGCCGCCGAGGTGCAGGTGCGCCGCAGTGCGGTCTTCGATCCCGTGCTGCATATCGCCGAGGTGCGCTTCGAAGGCGTGCGTGCCGGACACGATCGGCGCAGCACCGTGGATGTGGCGCGGGCGCGTCAGTTCGCCGTCACCGGAATGGCTCTGACCGTCGTCGGTGCCTGCCGGCGGATTCTGGATCTGGTGCTCGACCATGTGCGCACCCGCCACCAGTTCGGCGTGCCGATCGGCTCGCTGCAGGCGGTCAAACACAAGGCCGCCGATATGCACGTGGCGATCGAGCGGGCCCGGGCGCTGGCCTATTTCGCCGCGCTGACCATCGCCGAGGACGATCCGCGCCGGGCGCTGGCGGCCTCGATGGCGAAGGCCGCCGCGGGAGAGTGCCAGAACGTGGTGTTCCGCAACGGATTACAGCTGTTCGGAGCTATGGGATTCACCTGGGAGAACGACCTGCAGTTCGCGCTCAAACGTGCCCAGGCCGGCGAGCTGATGCTCGGCGGTGCGGCCGAACACCGGGCGCTGATCGCCGAGGAGTGCCGTGCAACTGAGATTTGACGACGACGTCGAGGAGTTCCGGGCCGAATTCGCAGCCTTCCTCGACGCCCATCTGCCCGATGCGGCCACCGCGAGCCGGCGGCGGTCGCATTCCAGTGCCGACGTGCCCGAATGGGCGCGGGACTGGCAGCGGCTGCAGTTCGATCACGGCTGGCTGCTGCCCGGTAATCCGCCCGAATTCGGCGGGCGCAATGCCACCATCCTGCAGCAGTACGTGCATCTGCAGGAGCTGTCGGATCGGCGCATCTATCACAGCTTCAATCCGCAGGGCGTCGGAATCGTCGCGGCCTCGCTGCTGTCGTTCGGCACCGAGGAGCAGAAAACGCGTTGGGCGAGAAGGATTTTGCGCGCGGAGATCACCGCCGCACTCGGCATGAGCGAACCCGGCGCGGGATCGGATCTGGCCGGTCTGCGTACCCGGGCGGTGCGCGACGGTGACGAATTCGTCGTCGACGGGCAGAAGGTGTGGACCTCCGGCGCCCACGACGCCGACGTGCTGCTGACCTTCGTGCGCACCGACCCGGACGCGCCGAAACACAAGGGCATCAGCGTGCTGCTGATCCCCACCGATACCCCCGGCGTGACGCGCCGGCCGTTCGCCTCGGTGTGCGGTCCGCACGATCTGGATTTCAACGAGGTGTTCTTCGAAGGCGTGCGGGTGCCGGCGGAGAATCTGGTCGGCCCGCTGCACGGCGGATGGGGCGTCGCCAACGGTTCACTCGGACACGAACGCACACTGCTGTGGTTGTCCTACGCGGACCGGCTCGAGGAACTCGCCGCCGATTTCGCTCCGCAGACGGTGCTCGATCGCGATCACTACGCCACCCTGATCATGGACAGCTACGCCCTGCGGTTACTGGGTTCGGCGGCGCTGGCCCGGGCCGCGCGCGGCGAACAGGATGTGGCGGCGCTGTCGGTGCTGAAGGTCTTCGGTTCCGAGGCGGTGCAGACCGCCTCCGGACACGCGCTGCGCGCGCAGGGAGCCGATGGCCTGATCCACCCGGCGCGGACCTCGGCGTTCAACCCGTTGAATCTGGATGCCTTCGGCGCCAGCTGGTTCGAACGCTATACCCGCAGTTTCGCCGGGACGATCGCCGGCGGCACATCCGAAATCCAGCGCAACATCATCGCCGAGCGCGTGCTCGGTCTGCCCCGAGGCTGAGGAGTCGCCATGTCGTACATCGAATACGAGGTCGCCGACAAGATCGCGACCATCTCACTCAACCGCCCGGAGGCAGCCAACGCCCAGAACGGCGAACTACTGGAAGAACTGGATGCCGCCTGGCAGAAGGCCGGCGCCGACGACGATGTCGCGGTGATCGTGTTGCGCGCCAACGGGAAACACTTCTCCGCCGGACACGATCTCAAGGACCGCTCGTGGCCGGACCCGTCGACGGTCACCCTCGAACGCATCTACGCCATCGAATCGAGAAAGTACCTCGAATTCTCGCTGCGCTGGCGCAACATCCCGAAGCCGTCCATCGCCGCGGTGCAGGGCCGCTGCATCGCGGGTGGGCTGCTGCTGTGCTGGCCGTGCGATCTGATCGTCGCCGCCGAGGACGCACAGTTCTCCGATCCGGTGGTGATGATGGGCATCGGCGGCGTCGAATACCACGGGCACACGTGGGAATTGGGCCCGCGCAAGGCCAAGGAGATCCTGTTCACCGGGCGGGCGGTCACCGCGCGGGAGGCCGAACAGATCGGCATGGTCAACAGTGTCGTGCCCCGTGCCGACCTCGACGCCCGCACCCGCGCACTGGCCGAACGCATCGCCGCGATGCCGCCGTTCGGTCTGCGCCAGGCCAAGCGCGCGGTCAACCAGACCCTCGATGTGCAGGGCTTCTACGCGGCCATCCAGTCGGTGTTCGACGTGCACCAGACCGGGCACGGTAATGCGCTGAGCGTCAACGGTTATCCGATTCTGGTCAACCTGGACGAGATGAAACAGAAGATCGAGTGAAGGGTATATCCATGCGCAACAAGATGATTCGCGGCGCGGCGAGTCTGTGCGGCATCGCGGTGATCGCAGCGGCGACCGTCACCGGCTGTAGCGACGACAAGTCCGACAACAGCGCCTCGACCACCACGGCCGCGGCGGCGACCACCTCGGCGGCGGCGCCCGCCGCCGGATCGTCGGCGGCCGACCCGGCGACCACCAAGGCCGTCACCGACTCCTACGTGCTGTTCTTCGACGCCAAACAGCCCGCCGACAAACGCGCGGCCGCGGTGGAGAAGGGCGACGTGTTCGCGCCGGTGCTGGCCGCCCAGGCGAACAACCCGCAGGCGCAGGGCACCTCCGCCACCGTCTCGAAGGTCGTCACGGTCGACGCCGGCCATGCCGATGTCACCTACACGCTGCTCATGGGCGGCAATCCGGTGCTGCCGGATCAGTCCGGGCAGGCCGTGCAGGAGAACGGGCAGTGGAAGGTCGCCGCCTCCACCTTCTGCGCTCTGCTGAAGTTGCAGGGCGGCACCGCACCCGCCTGCTGAGCGGCTGCTCCGGCCCCCTGATCGACCCGCAGCGACAGGGGGCACGCCACCGCGGCCGCACCGGCTGGCACACTGCAAGGGTCCCGCCGATCGCCGCGGGGCGATGCGAGCGCCGGCCGAACGCCGGCGCGCCAGGTGCGCCCGGTCGGCGTCGGTTCGCCGTCCGGCGGGAGAGTGAGAACCGAATATGGACGACCACGCGGTGGCCGCCGAGCTCGCCCGGGAAGCCGGTGAGCTCCTGCTCGAGATTCGTGACCAGGGTGGTGCGGTCGGGGACCGGCGTTCCGACGAACTGCTGCTGAAGCGGCTCGCGGAGCTGCGCCCCGACGACGCGGTCCTGTCGGAGGAGAGCACCGACGATCCGATTCGCCTGTCCCGCAGCCGGGTGTGGATCGTCGACCCGCTCGACGGCACCCGCGAATACGGGCAGCCCCCGCGAGCGGATTGGGCCGTGCACGTGGCGCTGGCGGTGGACGGCCGCGCCGAGATCGGCGCCGTCGCGCTTCCGGTGCCCGGGCTGGTGCTGGAAACCGGTGCGCCGCCGGTACTCCCGCCCGCCCACGACGGCCCGCCGCGCATCGTCGTCTCCCGCAGTCGCCCACCCGCCTGCGTGCACCATCTCACCGCCGCGCTCGGCGCCGAGACCATCCCGATGGGTTCGGCCGGCGCCAAAGCCATGGCGGTCGTACGCGGCGAAGCCGACATCTACGCCCACTCCGGCGGGCAGTACGAATGGGACTCCTGCGCCCCCGTCGCGGTGGCCGCCGCCGCGGGCCTGCACACCTCGCGCCTGGACGGCTCGCCGCTCATCTACAACCAGCCCAATCCCTACCTCCCGGATCTGCTCATCTGCCGTCCGGAACTGGCGGACGAAGTCCTGGAAGCCTTGCGGGACTTCGGGATCTGAGTGGTGGCGGCCCGGCGCTACATGCCGTCCGGCCGGGGCCGCCGGCACTGCGTGATGTTCGCGGTCATTCACCCGCGCGCATCCGGGCCAGGTTCCAGCTGTTCCAGGTCTCGTCGTCTTCTCGGTGCGTGAGCCGCTGCCTCAGGTCGAGGCGGATCGGTCCCGGGAGGCGGTCGAGGACGGGGACGATATCGGCCGACAGCCCCGACAGATAGTCCGCGTCGAGGTCTGCACCGCGCTGCCAGCGATCGATGTTCTCCGAAGCGACCAGCGCCTCGGGATTCGCGACGGCGAGCATCAGCAGCGCGGCCACCGCGGTCGCGAGGGTGGTGCGCGGCAGCCACGCCGTTTCCAGGCGCAGGACCGCGACGACCACCAGCAGGTACACGACGCCGAGCCAGAGTTCGCAGGTTCCGACCAGCAGACGCAGCACGGTGAATCCGTATGCCTGCTGATAGGTCCACATGCGACCGAACGCGGAGGCGATGATCACCAGGGTGAGCCCGCTGATCGTGCAGAGCAGGCCGCGCAACCAGAGGCGGTCGGCCGCCGAATCCCTGGCGGCCCGGTGCAGGACGGGCAGGATGACGGCGAGTGTGAGCAGGGTGACCGCGGCCAGTTGCCAGAATCCACTGCGCGCGTAGTCGGCGTAGGTCAGCCCGGCGGTGCGCTGCACATAGTCGTCGCCACCGAACAGGGCCACCAGCTGCGCGCCGAGGAACGATGCGAACAACACGGTCAGCGCCCCGACCGGCAGCGCCCATTCCGGTCGTGCCAGCGTGTGTTTCGCGCGTGTGCTCCCCGCGTCGGCAGGAGCCGGGGGCCCGGCGAGCACGTACAGCGCGCCGAGAGTTGTCGTACCGGTGAGCAGGAACAGCACGATCCATCGAGTGGTGGTGGGGGCGTCCATGCGCGGCACCAGCCCCGTGACGATGGCGGCGAACGTGGCGTCGGCACCGGCGAGCAGCGGCACGAACACCGCCAGCAACGCCACCGTCGCGGCCACGGACGCACCGAGTCGCCAGTGCCGGGCTCCGGTGCTGCCGCGCAACCTTCCCTGCGCCGCGTACACCCAGGCGAGGGCGCCGGCCGATGCCAGCGGGACCGCGATCGCATCGTGGAACACCCCCCGCGCCGAGGGCCGGCCGACCACGGCGAGCGATCCGCAGACGGCCGCCGCGATCAGGCAGAGGACGAACAACCACCCCGCGGCCCGAAAGGTGCCGACCGCGAGCAGTGCGAGTGCGGCGGCCGCCCACCAGCGGCTCGGGCGGTGCCGGCGCTCGGTGGGTATTTCCGCGCGGTCCGCGGCGCGACGATGGACGGTACCGATCGCGACGGCGATGGCGAAACCCGCTAGCAGCCAGCCGATTCCGGGCCGATCCACCGGCACGGTGGCTGCCGCGACCAGACCTGCCACTCCCGCGGCGGGGAGCACGCCCGCTGGGTAGGCGACCCATCGCCCACGGGGCGCGACGGGAGGCGCGGACGGGGAGCCCCAGCGAGGCGGGTCGGCGACCACAGCTGTGGCGGTACCGGCATTCCGCGACCACACCGGCGCCTCGGTGTGCCCGGCTGGTGCCGAGCCGCCGGCGGTGGAGATATCGTGCGACGCGGCGCCCGGAGTTTCGCCGGAGCCGTTCGGGACCGAAGCGTCCGCGGCTGAACCCGTCTCCGGGGCAGCCGGTTTGGCTGAGGCCGGAGGAGATGCCGGTGCCGGTTTCAGCTGACGATCCGGCCCCGTGGTGTCGTCTCGGTCCGGTGGAATGTCCGGTCGATTCGGTTCCGAATGGGCGTCGGCGCACAGCGGACGATCGCGACCGGCGGAGTCCGCCGGTTCCGGTGATCGCGTGCGGTCGGGGGTGGATTCTTCGGGCACGGCCGGTCCTCCTGAGGGTGTGGGGTATCGGCCCGGGACCGAATCGGTCTGCCGGGCTGTGAGTTTCGGGCTGTCAGTGGTGGTGCGGCGCGGTGGCCGGGAGTATCACGCGGATCCGTGAGCCGGGTTCGGCGACCGCGATGGAGCCGTGGTGCAGGTCGACCACCCAGCGGGCGATGGCGAGACCGAGTCCGGTGCCGCCGCCGTCGGTGCTGCCGCCGCGGGTGAAGCGGTCGAAGATGCGCTCGCGTTGCGCGGGAGGAATGCCGGGCCCGTCGTCCTCGACATCGATGACCAGGTGCTCGCCCGCGATGTGGGCGAGCAGGCGGACTTCGCCGCCGGCGGGGCCGTGCCGGGCGGCGTTGTCCAGCAGGTTCAGCAACACCTGGTGCAGGCGGGCGCGGTCGGCGTACACGGTGGCGGTGGCGGGATCGATCGTGCTGCGGAAGTGGATACCGCGGCCCAGCGCCGCGGTCATGACCTCCGCCTCGGCGGTCACCGTCGCGAAAGTCGGTGCGATATCGAATTGTTCGCGGTCGAGCGGGATCGCTCCGGCCTCGATGCTGGACAGATCGAGGAGCTCGGAGACGAGGCGCCCGAGCCGTTCGGTCTGTGCCAGTGCGGTTTCCAGTGTTTTCGGATCGGGCTCGGATACGCCGTCCACGAGGTTCTCCAGGACCGCGTGCAAGGCGGTGATCGGGGTGCGCAACTCGTGCGAGACATTGGCGATCAGTTCGCGGCGCTGCCGGTCGGCGGCGGCGAGGTCGGTCGCCATCCGATTGAACGCTTCGGCCAGTTGTCCCACCTCGTCGCGGGAGGACGCGCGCACCCGGCTGGTGTAGTCGCCGTGTGCCATGCGTTGCGCGGCGGCGGTCATCTCCCGGAGCGGCGTGGTGATGCCGTGCGCCAGGAATTGGGACGACACCAGGGCGATGAGCATCGCGGTCAGTGTGGTCATCGGCGGCAGCCAGCCGATCCGTTGACTGAACCAGGCGAAGGCGAGCCCACCCGAGAAGGTCATCAGGACGGCCAGTTTGAGTTTGATGGATCGGATTCGATCCAGCGGCCGCGGTAGCCGATCCGACAGCTGCGTCACCAGGCTCGCGGCCCGGAGATCGGCACGCTCGCCGGCGTCGAGGTCGGCGCGCGCGCTCATCGGATCTCCAGGGCATAGCCGACGCCGTGGACGGTGCGGATCAGGTCGGCGCCGAGTTTGCGTCGCAACGCCTTGATGTGACTGTCGACGGCCCGGGTACCGGCCGCATCCGCCCAGTCCCAGACCTCTTCGAGGAGCCGCTCCCGGGCGAGCACCGCGCGGGGACGCCGGGCGAGACGGGCCAGCAGATCGAATTCCAGCGGAGTGAGCTGGGCTTCGACCCCGCCGCGCCAGACCCTGCGCTGATCGCTGTCGATGCGCAGATCGCCGACCACGGTGACCGCCCCGCGCTGATCACCGGCGCGTTCGACCCGCCGCAGCAGAGCATGCACGCGCGCGGTGAGCACCCGCAGCGAGAACGGTTTGGTCAGATAGTCGTCCGCGCCCACCCCGAGTCCGATCAGCTGGTCGGTTTCGTCCGTCCGCGCGGTGAGCATCAGCACCGGTATCGAGCGCTCGGCCTGGATCCGCCGGCACACCTCCAGCCCGTCGTAGCCGGGCAACATCACGTCGAGGACGACCAGGTCCGGCTCGAACGTCTCGGCGGCCGCCACCGCCGCGGGACCGTCCGGAGCCGTGGTGACCGTGAACCCTTCGGCCCGCAGCCGAGCCGCCACCGAGTCCGCGATCGTGGACTCGTCGTCCACGACCAGGATCCGCCGCGCTGTCGTGGCCTCCACCGGTGGGTTCTGTTCCATGCTCGGGGAGCCTAGCGAGCTCGTGTGGAGAGAACCGGTATCAGTTGTGGAGATTCTGTGTGGTCGGCGATGCCGAGGGGCGTCAGTCGCGCCGGCTTACGTACGTCAGTAACTCGTTGTGCAGCAATCCGTTCGAGGCCGCCGCATTCCCGCTGAGCGGGTTCGGGTTGCCGTCGAAGCCGGTGAAGGTGCCGCCGGCCTCGGTGACGATGATCGCGTTGGCGGCCATATCGCCCGGCGACAGGCGGGGATCGGCGCAGATGTCGATCGCGCCCTCGGCGAGCATCATGTACGACCAGAATTCGCCGTAGGCCCGGGTGCGCCACGCGTCGCGGGACAGGGTGAGGAAGCTGTCCAGGCGGCCGTCGTCCGCCCAGACGGTGACGGTGGAGTAGGCGAACGAGGCGTCGGTCAGGTTCGAAACGCCGGAAACTCGCAGCCGCGACGCCGAGGTCAAGCTGCGCCCGGTGAAGGCGCCGTGGTCCTTCGCGGCCCACCAGCGGCGGGCGAGTGCGGGCGCGGAGACGACGCCGACGATGGGGCGATATCCGCCTTCGGCAACCTCCAGTAGGGAGATCTGCGTGGCCCACACCGGCACACCGCGCACATAGTTCTCGAGTCCGGTGATGGCGTCGACCACCCAGCAGCGCGGACCGCCGCCCTCCAGTCCGTCACCCGCGCCCAGGACCGCATCGCGCGGGCGGGATCGGCGCAGCTGGCCCCGGACGAGCTTCTCCACGGCGTTCTCGGCGTCGCTCACCGTGGCCATATCCGGTCTCGCCCGGACCGCGAGGTCGAGGCCCTTGAACCGGTCCATATTCACCGCGTCGGCGGAATCGGCGAGAACATGGGCGAACCGGAGATCGTCGTCGAGGTGGTCGTGCACCACTGCAAGCTATCCGCAGCCGATGAACACTGCCACCGCCTCGGGTCGGCTCAGGCCGAACCAGGCGTGCAAACCTCGGGGCATTGCGCGGTTTTCCGCATTATTCGTCGAGGTTTGCACGATCTGTTCGGCCCCGGGCACCGCAAGCGCTGGCGAACGGCGCCGGCCGAAGACACTCACAGCTGCGCGAGCCGCGGAGCGGTGCCGCGCGTGCGCACCCAGACGCCCGCTTCGCGCGTCAGTTCCGCTGCGCTGCCGAGTAATCCGTCGAGGACCAACGCCCGGCGGACGTGCCGGTGAAAGTCGTGTTCGGCGGTGAACCCGATACCGCCCAGGACCTGCTGGCAGTGGCGGGCGGCGATCCGCGCGGCATGGCCGGCGGCGGCCTTGGCCAGCAGCGCGCCGAGATCGGTGTCGGCGGTGGCGAGGGTGGCCTCGGCGCCCTCGATGGCTACCAGGGTTTCGGCCAGGCGGTGCCGGACGGCCTGGTGGGCGGCCAGTGGGCGGCCGAACTGGACCCGGTCGAGGGCGTGGCGGCGCGCGAGATTCAGCATCGCGCGGCTCGTTCCCGCCAGCCACCAGGAGAGCGCGCGGCGGCCCTCGGCCAGCGGAAGCGTCTCGCCGGCGGAAACTCGGCGCAGCGGTAGCTCGGGGTCGAGCATCGGCGGTGCGGAAAAGTGTTGTGCAGCAATCGAATCAGGACCACTGCTCACGGCGCCGGAGTCGCGGTCGGCACCCGTGGCCGACCGGCCTGTCGGGTCCATCGCATCGGGCCGGGAACCGCCCGGCGTGCCGCCGACGATCGGATCGGCCCCGGGATCGACCGCGGTCCGGCTGGGCGCAGCCGGAGCGGATGGAGCTACGCCGGTTCGCTCCCACATGATCCAGCGCCCACCGGTAAAGGGAAGCGCGACCCGGGCAGGCAGGTCGCGGCCGGCGGCGTGCGCGATGACGTCGTTGAGAACGGGAGCATGGGCGCCGGTCTCACCGAGCAGCCGGAATACCAGAGGTATCGCCACTTCCGGAGTTTCGATCAGCAGGTCGAGCCATCCGAAGTCGAGGAGCGCGTCATCCAGCGCATCACCCGTGCTGCCGGTCATGGTGGCGCGCAGGCTGTCGGTCAGCAGTGCGATCTCATCGGCGTCCATGGTCATCCGTTCGAAACTCGTTGCGGTGCGGTGCGCCCGGGGCCGCTGTTCTGTGGCGGCAGGACCGGGACAGGCCTTCGCGGCTTATAGCGAGTTGGGTCCGCACGCGGCAACAACGCGCGGCAGATGAACACCCGCGTCTCATTCCCGCCCCAAATCGAGCAGGCGGCGCGCGATGATATTGCGCTGGATCTCGGCGGTCCCGCCGTAGATCGTGGCCGCCCGAGAATACAGATATTCGGTACGCCATTCCTCGTCGTCGAATTCGACTGCGCCCGGGAGCATGTCGCGCGCGGTGTCGAACAGCTGCTGTTCTGCGGTGGCCAGCAGCACCTTGTCGATCGAGGTCTCCGGACCGAGCCGCTGTCCGTCCGCCAGCCGCCGCTGCGTGGCGTACGAGCGGCAGCGCACGGTGTGCAGCGCGAGATAGGCAGCGCCCAGGGCGGCGTCGTCGCGCAGGTCCGTGTCCGCGATCAGCGCGTCCAATCGCGTGAACAGGTAGGCGATCCGGTGCCAGAAGCAGGTGGACCGCTCGTGCGGCAGCAGATCCATCGCCACCCGCCAGCCGTCCCCGGGCTTGCCCAGCATGCGATCGCCGGGCACGACGATGTCGTCGAAATACACTTCGGCGAATTCGTCGACGCCGTGCATGGTCCGCAGTGGGCGCACGGTGATCCCGGGGGAGTCCATATCGACGAAGAACGCGGTGATGCCCTCGTGGCCCGGCGCGGTGCGGGTCAGCAGGACGCAGCGGGCGGAGTACTGGGCCAAGCTGGTCCAGACCTTCTGGCCGCTGATGATCCACTTGCCGCCGTCGGCAACGGCTTTGGTGCTCAGGGACGCCAAATCGCTACCGGAACCCGGTTCGGAGAACCCCTGGCACCACTGTTCGCGCCCCGACAGCAGCGCGGGCACCATCGCGGCGGCCAGTTCCGGCCGGGCGTAGGAGATCATCGTGGGCGCCAGCACTTCCACCATCGAGTAGATGCCGGGTTCGGCCAGGCCGCGGGTGGCGACTTCCTCACCGAGTACCGCTCGCAGCACCGCGGGCCCGCCGAGCCCGCCGACCTGTTCGGGCCAGCCGTGGCGCATCCAGCCGGCGTCGAAGAGGGCGCGCCGCACCCGGGCCAGCTGGGCCACCTGGCCGTCGAGACTGCGATCCGGGCCCGGCGTGAGATCGTGGTCCGCCAGCCATCGCCGCAGATCGTCCCGAAACGTCGCGATATCCGTGGTACCCATCTCTGCGATTCCCTCGATCACTGTGTGCGAACGTCACTTTCGGGCCGGGGCCGCTCACACGGCAGGGCGGTCGAATGCGTGCGGGATACCGGAATCGTGGTCGCCGCTGCGCCGGATGAAGGTCATTCTGCGGGTTTTGATCCGCCAGCCGTCGACGGTGCGGACATAGGTGTCGCTGTAGTAGCCGATCCGCATGTCGTGGGTGGAGTGCTCGACGAAGCACAACGTCTGCGTGCCGGAGGCGTCGTCGCCGTCGAGTTCGAGCACCGGTGTGCCGGTCAGGAACAGGCCCTTGGGCGCGGCCGCCACGAGCTCCGGGAACACGTCGAGGTTATAGGTGTCGCCGAAGGCACTGTAGGTGCCGTCGGGGGCGAAAACGCTCAACAGCCCCTCGATATCGCCCTTCGTGATGGTGACCGCGTAGCGCGCCAGCAGCTGCTGGATATCGAGCAGATCGTCATTTCTGGACATACACTTTTCCGCCTTTCATCACGAATCGCACATCCTGGGTCACGGTGATGTCGTCCACGGGATTGCCCGGCACACCGATGATGTCGGCCAGCAGGCCGGGCGCGATCCGGCCGCGGTCGTCGGCGTCGATGAGTTCGGCGGCGTTGATCGTGCCGGCGCGCAACACGTCGATCGGTGCCAGTCCGCGTTCGACCAGTGCCACGAGCTCGTCGGCGTTGCGGCCGTGCGGGATGGCGGGCGCGTCGGTGCCGACCGCGATGCGCACCCCGGCGTCGTAGGCGGCCTTGACCGAGAGGCGCGCCTTCGGGAACATCTCCGCGGCCTTGGCCTGCAGCGCAGGATCCGCCTTGGAGACGTCCATGGCGTCGGCCAGGCGGGTGGTCGGTACCAGCCAGGTGCGGGCGGCGACTATCTGCGCGATGGTTTCGTCGTCGATCAGGAAACCGTGTTCGATGCAGTCGATTCCGGCGGCGATGGCGTGCCGGACCGCCTCCGCGCCGTGCGTGTGCGCGGCCACCTTGAGTCCGCGCCGATGCGCCTCGTCCACGATCGCGCGCAGTTCCTCGTCCGAATAGTGTTGTGCGCCAGGTGCTCCGGTGAGCGACATGACGCCACCGGAAACGCAGATCTTGATCAGCTGGGCGCCGTACTTGATCTGGTAGCGCACGGCCCTGCGCACCTCGTCCACGCCGTTGGCGATGCCCTCCTCGATGGTGAGGTGCAGGACGTCGGGCATGAACGCGGAGAACATGGTCGGATCCAGATGGCCGCCGGTGGGGGTGATGGCGTGCCCGGCCGGCACGATCCGCGGACCGTCCACCCACCCCTTGTCGATCGCCCTACCCAGCGCCACATCCAGCAGATAGCCACCGGTTTTGACGAACAGGCCCAGGTTGCGCACCGTGGTGAACCCCGCGCGCAGGGTGCGGCGGGCGTTACCCACCGCCCGCAGCACCCGGGTGGCCGGATCGTCGGTGACGCTGGAGGCCAGCCCGGATTCCCCGCGCCCGCCCATGAGCAGGTTGACTTCCATATCCATCAGACCGGGCAGGAGCACCAGATCGCCGAGATCGGCGACCTCGCCCTCGGGTTCGCCGCCCACGCCGACGATGCGGTCGTCTGCCACCCGGACCACGCCGGGGCGGATGATCTCACCGGAATCGATGTCGAGGACACCGGCGGCCTTCAGCGTCAGCATCGGCTTACACCACCGTCTCGCGCACGAGATTCAGATAGGCCGCACCCGAATCGGGCACCCGCGGCTGCTTCCACACCTCGACCGGGAACGACACCATGATCAGCGACTGCATCAGATGTGTCAGATATCGTGCGTCGTCGGGCATTTCGTCGAGCGGGAACTGGTCCAGATAGTCGAGCGCCTCCTCGAGCCGGGGGAACGCGGCGTCGTAGAACGCTTGCATCTGCGCCATATCGGAGGCGAGCCGTTTGCGATAGCGTTCGGGCTCGGTGTCGATGATCCAGTCGGAGAACTTCTCCAGTTCGGCGAATTCTCCGGGCAGTTTCTTCGTCTCAGACGTTGGCATCGCGGTACTCCTGAACTTTGCGCTGCGCGACATGATGCAGATGCCGCAGCAGGACTTCCTGGTCGTTGAGCGGGAATTCCTTGACGACACTGGTTTCCAGCATCGTCTGGGTGGCCTCCAAGGTGTTGGCGTCCTGCAACGCGTATTCCTTGAACGTCACGCCGGTCAATTCCTGGCGCAGCCGTTCGCGGGCGTTCTTGGGGGGTGTGAAATACAGGTTCGCCTCGAAGATGTGCGTGCGCACCGAGGTCGGCCACCAGTTGTAGGTGAGGAACCAGCCCGGCGCCCACACCAGGATCGCGAAATTGGGGAACACATCGAATTCGTCCACGCCCCAGGCGCGATGGCCGGACGGATTGATCCCGGGGGGCATGGGATCCAGCCCCTCGATATCGGGCCGGTCCCACGGTCCGAACAGGCCCGAGCGGAGCACCCGCTCGATCGGCTTGACCATGTCGAGGTCTTTCGGCGGGGCCATGCCGCCCCACGAGGACACCATGGAATGGGGGGTGTCGATCTGGTAGTGCAGGGCCTCGAAGCCGACGTCGGCCAATTTGTCGGCCTCGTCCTTCACCGCCTGCTTCATATGCAGGATCGGCGCGTGATAGAACTCGGCGAACGCGTCGATGAACAGTTTCCAGTTGCTGCCCACCTCGGCCTTGTAGCTGTAGACCTCGGTGAATTCGTGGAAGGGAAATCCCTCCAGCCCCTTCACCATCGGGCCGAGGTAATCCTGCAGCGGCGGGGCGTCGGGGTCGACATTGACGAAGATGAACCCCTCCCACACCTCGCAGCGCACGTCGGCGAGGCCGTAGTCGGCCTTGTCCATGCCGAAGAATTCCTTCTCCTGCTGAACGAAGGTGCACGTACCGTCGAGGTTGTAGCGCCAGGCGTGGTACTTGCAGGTGAACTGCCGGCAGGTGCCGGAGGTCTCCTCGTTCGGGAAGTCGTCCCACACGAGTTTGTTGCCGCGGTGGCGGCAGATGTTGTGGAAGGCCCGGATCACGTCGTCGGTGCCGCGGACGATGATCAGCGAGGTGCCGATGCAGGCCAGTTCCTTGGTGAAGTAGCTGCCCTTGCGCGGCAGCAGCACATCGCGGCCGACGCACAGCCAGCTCTTGCGGAAGATGGCGTTGCGCTCGTCCTCGTAGAACTGCGGGTCGATCGAATCGGTGTAGTCGACGGTGCCGGTCCCCAGTTCGGGATAGTTCTCGGTCCAGCTTCCGGCGGCTGGTTTGCTGAAGTGCGGCAAGGGATTACCTCTCGTGATCGGGCTGGATGCCGAAGGTGTTGAAGGCCATCGCGACCATGGCGTAGCCGCCGACGGTGAAGACCAGATCCATGCGCTGGCGTTCGTCGAGGTAGTCGCTCAACGCGGCCCAGGTGGTGTCCGACAGCTGCGACTTCTCGTCGAGTTCGTCGACCGCCGCGAGCAGCAGCCGATCGAACTCGCCGGCGAGCCGTCCGTCGCGGATCCCGTCGATGTCGGCGTCGGACAGGCCGGTGGAATCGGCCATCGCGACATGGTGGGCCCATTCGTAGGCGCACTGACGGCGGTGCGCGATGCGCAGGATCGCGATCTCGCGCACGCGTGGCGGCAAGGTGGATCGGAACAGCAGGTAGACGCCGAAGCCGAGATACGCCTCGGCCAGGTCCGGATGTCTGGCAAGAGCCGACATCGCGGGTCCGGCGCCGTCGGGGTTGCGCCGAGCGCGTGGCAGCAGAGCGGCCAGGGCACCGCGGGTCCGATCGTCCCATTGGTCGGCCGGCAGGGGCGGCAGGCGCATCCTCTCCTCCTCTCATTCAGGAGAATGACATTCTCCTCAACGGATCAATAGATTTTCACGTGAGGGGCCGACTCGTCAATGTTCGGCACGAAGTGCGGGAAACTCCCTGCTCAGAAGTGGTCCGCGCGAGGTGTGCGGAGCGTCGGACGGTCGCTGCTGTCGGCGGCGCGGCCTGTTCGTTAGAGCGGCGGGCTGCGAGCGGGAGTCGATCCCGGCGCAGAAGTAGAAGGTTGATTCTCTAAATATGAGAAGATAGTTTTCTAGTCGCACAGTCCAGGAAGAGGAGTCGAGAGCATGGCAGCCCTGCGTCCCGGTGAACAGCTCGCCAGCACCGTCTGCGGCACCAAGGTGGTGGTGGTGCGCGCGCCCGTCGATGCCAGTCCCGTATTGACCTGCGGCGGAAGCCCTCTGGTTCCGGCCGCGAGCGCGCCACCGGCCGCACCCGCCGCGGGAGAACCGGTGACACTGATCGGCAAGCGTTACGTCGACGCGGCCGATTCGGTCGAATTACTGTGTACCAGTTCGGGTTCCGGTGAACTGCGCTGCGACGGAACCCCGATGACGATCAAGGCGGCCAAGGCCCTGCCGGCCTCGGACTGAGGGGTGCGGCGACCGGAGAGCAGGAGTGCGCATGTCCGCCGGAATGACATTCGAACCGACCGAGGATCAGCAGCTGATCCGCTCGGCGGTAGCCGAACTGTGCCGAAAATTCGACGACCGCTACTGGATGCGCAAGGACCAGGACCACGAATTCCCCACGGAGTTCTACCAGGCGATCGCCGCCGGTGGCTGGCTCGGCATCACCATCCCCGAGGAGTACGGCGGCCACGGCCTGGGACTGACCGAGGCGACCATTCTCGCCGAGGAGGTCGCCCGCTCGGGCGGCGGAATGAACGCCGCCACCGCGATTCATCTCTCGATCTTCGGCATGCAGCCGGTGGTCCGCCACGGCTCCGAGGAGCTCAAGCGGCGGACGCTGCCCCGGGTGGCGGCCGGAGACCTGCACGTCTGCTTCGGAGTCACCGAGCCGGGGGCGGGCCTGGACACCAGCCGGATCACGACCTTCGCCCGCCGCGACGGCGACCACTACATCGTCAACGGCCGCAAGGTGTGGATCTCCAAGGCGCTGGAATCGGAGAAGATCCTGCTGCTGACCCGGACCACCGCCTACGACGAGGTGAGGCGCAAAACCGACGGGATGACCCTGTTCCTCACCGATATCGACCGCGCCCACATCGATATCCGCCCGATCGCCAAGATGGGTCGCAACGCCGTCTCCTCCAACGAGGTGTTCATCGACGATCTGCGGGTTCCGGTCGAGGATCGCGTGGGCGAGGAGGGCGAAGGTTTTCGGTATCTGCTCGACGGGCTGAATCCGGAGCGAATGCTCATCGCCGCCGAGGCGCTCGGCATCGGCCGCGTCGCGCTGGACCGGGCGGTCAAATACGCCGGCGAGCGCGTGGTCTTCGACCGGCCGATCGGCATGAATCAGGGCATCCAGTTCCCGCTCGCCGATTCGCTGGCCCATCTGGATGCCGCGGAACTGGTGCTGCGCAAGGCGACCTGGCTCTACGACAACGGTAAACCCTGTGGCCGCGAGGCGAATACGGCCAAATATCTGTGTGCCGACGCCGGCTTCACCGCCGCCGACCGTGCCATGCAGACCCACGGCGGGATGGGATATGCCGAGGAGTACCACGTGGCCCGCTACTTCCGCGAGGCGCGCGTCATGCGCATCGCCCCCGTCAGCCAGGAAATGATCTTGAACTACCTGGGTTCGCACACATTGGGATTGCCGAGGAGCTACTGATGCCGGCACGAGGACTTTTCGATCTGACCGGCCGCGCGGCCATGGTCACCGGCGCCGCGGGCGGCATCGGATCGGCGGTGGCGCAGGCGCTGGCCACCGCCGGCGCCGCGGTACTGGTCACCGATATCGACGCCGCCGCCGCGGCGGCGGTCGCCGACAAGATCGTCGGCGCCGGGGGGCGGGCGGCGAGTTGCGCGCTGGACGTATCCGACCGCGGCGCCGCCGATTCCGCGGCCGAGCAGGGTGCGGCGCTGGCCGGCGGCACACTGCACATCGTGGTCAACAACGCCGGTGTCACGGCGCCCGCGATGTTCGGCGCCACCACCGTGGATTCGATGCGCCGCCTCTACGACATCCACGCGCTGGGCACCTTCAACTGCGCGCAGGCGGCGCTGCCGTATCTGCCCACCGACGGCACCGGGCGCATCATCAATGTCACCTCCTCGGCCGGGTTGACCGGAACCCTGGGGCAGGTGAACTATTCGGCCGCCAAGGCCGCGATCGTGGGCATCACCAAATCGCTGGCTCGCGAGCTGGCCCGCAAGAACATCCTGGTGAACGCGCTGGCCCCGCTGGCGGCCACGCCGATGACGACCACCATCCGCACCGACGAGAAATTCGCCGCGCAGATGCTGAACCGAATTCCGTTGCGGCGCTGGGCCGAACCGGACGAGGTGGCCGGAGCGTTCGTCTTCCTGGCCTCCGACGCCGCCTCCTTCGTCACCGGGCAGGTGCTGCCGGTGGACGGCGGCATGGTGATGTGATGATCATCGATCCGCAGGCGGCGGGCCCGCTCGCCGGGGTCACGGTGGTGGCGCTGGAACAGGCGGTGTCCGCGCCGATGTGCACGCGCACCCTCGCCGATTTCGGGGCGCGGGTGATCAAGGTGGAGAACCCGGACGGCGGTGACTTCGCCCGCTACTACGACGACGTGGTCGAGGGCCAGGCCGCGCATTTCGTGTGGGTCAACCGCGGCAAGGAATCGGTGACCCTCGACCTGAAATCGCCTGCGGGCGTGAAACTCCTGCATCGCCTGCTGGAGCGCGCCGACGTGCTGGTCGCCAATCTGGCACCCGGAGCCCTGGACCGGCTGGGATTGTCCCCGGCGGAGGTGGAGAGCCGGCACCCGGATCTGATCTCGCTGACCATCGACGGATTCGGCGCGGGCGGGCCGCTGTCGCACAAGCGCGCCTACGACCTGCTGGTCCAGGCCGAGGCCGGGGTGTGTGCGGTGACCGGCACGGCCGGCGCGCCCGCCAAACCCGGTCCGCCGGTGGCGGATGTGACCACGGGCCTGTACGCGGCCCTGTCGATCGTGGCCTCGCTGTGCGGGCGGCTGCGGCGCGGGCCGGGCCCGGGCACGGCGATATCGGTGAGCCTGTTCGACACCATGGCCGAGATGATGGGCTATCACCTCACCTACGCCCGGCACAGCGGAATCGACCAGCAGCCGCTCGGCATGAGTTCACCGGCGGTGGCGCCGTACGGCGCCTACCCGACGGCCGACGGGCAGACCGTGGTGCTGGGCACGACGAACGACCGGGAATGGCAGCGGCTGGCCCGCGACATCCTCGAACGCCCGGATCTCGCCGCCGACGACCGCTTCCGCACCAATCCCGGCCGGGTCGCCCATCGCGCCGAGCTCGACGAGGTGATCGGAAGCTGGTGTGCGCGACACGATCTGGCCGACATCCAAGCGTCCGCCGACGCCGCCGGAATCGGCAACGCGCGCTACAACCGGCCCAGCGAGGTCCTGGCCCACCCGCAACTGTCCGAACGCGACCGCTGGCGCGGTATCGACACCCCGAACGGGCCGATCCCGTCCCTGCTGCCCCCGGCCGTGATCGAGGGCTACCAGCCGCCGATGGGCGCGGTGCCCGGTCTGGGGGAGCACACCGATGCGGTGCTGGCCGAAATCGGCTGCAGCGCAGACGAGATCGCTCGATGGCGGGCGGCCGGCGTAATCGGCTCCCGCGACGCGGGGGTGGCTGCCGCTCATGTGCGCTGACACGATCGCCGACCGAAACGCCGGGTCCGCGCGTTCGACGCCGCGCACATCGTCGTGCCCGCGTCATGCCGGTGGCGGTGGGCGTGGCCGCCGCCCGGAACGGGAGCACCGTCATGGTCTCGCATGACCCGGTCCTGCACTGCGCCGATCACGCGGGTGTGCGGACGCTGACCTTGAATCGGCCGCATCGCAAGAACGCGATCGACGCCGAACTGTGGGCGGCGCTGCAGGACGTGCTGCGCGCCACCGCCACAGACCTGGACGTGCGCGTGGTGGTTCTCACCGGCACGGGTGGTGAATTCTGTTCCGGCGCCGATATTTCCACGCCCGACAACACCCATCCGACCTATCGGATGCGGGCGCTGACCGAGGTGGCGCTCGCATTGCACGAACTACCCATGCCGACCGTGGCGAAGGTGCGCGGCGTGGCCGTCGGTGCCGGGTGGAATCTCGCCCTCGGCTGCGACTTCGTCGTGGCGACCCCGCGGGCCCGGTTCTCCCAGATCTTCGCCCCGCGCGGGCTGTCCCCGGATCTCGGCGGCACCTGGCTGCTGCCCAAGATCGCCGGACTGCAACAGGCGAAAAGGCTTGCGCTGCTGGGCGAGACGATCGACGGCGAACAGGCGCGCGAACTGAACCTCGTGACGTGGCTGTGCGAGGACGCCGAACTCGACGGTTTCGTCGACGACCTGGCGGCACGGCTGGCGGCGGGGCCGCCGGTGGCGCTGGCCCAGACCAAGGCCCTGCTCAACGAGGGCGCCGACCGCAGTCTGCGGGAGGCGCTGGCCGGGGAGGCGCGGGCGCAGGGGATCAATTTCGCCACCGCCGACGCACCGGAGGCGTTCGCGGCCTTCGCCGAGAAACGCCCGCCCCGGTTCACCGGCCGCTGGACGGTCACCAGACCGCCGATCCGCCGTGCGGATCGGCCCGACGACGAAGGTCGAACAGATGCGTGAGGTAGTCATCGCCGCGGCGGTCCGCACCCCGATCGGCAAACGCAACGGCGCCTTGGCCGATATCCACCCCGTGGACCTGTCCGCGCTGGTGCTGACCGCATTGGCCGAGCGCACCGGTCTGGATCCGGCGCTCGTCGACGACGTGATCTGGGGATGCGTCTCGCAGGTCGGCGACCAGTCGTCGAATATCGGCCGCTATGCGGTCCTGGCCGCGGGCTGGCCGGAAGCGGTTCCCGGCACCACGATCAACCGCGCATGCGGATCCAGCCAGCAGGCAGTCGATTTCGCGGCCGCCGTGGTCGGCTCGGGACAGCAGGACCTGGTGATCGCCGGCGGTGTGGAAGTGATGAGCCGGGTGCCGCTGGGCTCGGCCCGCGCCACCGGGATGCCGTACGGGCCGAAAGCCCGTGCGCGCTATCACGATTTCTCCTTCGACCAGGGGATCTCGGCCGAACTCATCGCCGAGAAGTGGGGCTTGTCCCGTACCCGCCTCGACGACTACGCCGCGCGCTCGCACGAACTGGCGGCCGCGGCCGTCGACCGCGGGGCCTTCGACGACCAGATCGTCGACGTGCCCGCCGGTTCGGCCACGGTCGGCGCCGACGAGGGCATTCGCCGCGGCACCTCCGCCGATACGCTGGCCCGGCTGAAACCGGCCTTTCGCGCGGACGGGGTGATCCACGCCGGCAACTCGTCGCAGATCTCCGACGGCGCGGCCGCGGTGCTGATCACCACCCCGGACAAGGCCCGAGACCTGGGCCTGACACCGCTGGTCCGCTATCGCGGCGGCGCGGTGACCGGCGCGGATCCGGTGCTGATGCTCACCGGCCCGATCCCGGCGACGGAGAAGGTGTTGCGCCGGTGCGGGCTGTCGCTCGCCGAGATCGGCGTGTTCGAAGTGAACGAGGCGTTCGCGCCGGTGCCGCTGGCCTGGCTGGCCGAAACCGGCGCCGACCTCGTCCGGACGAATCCGCTGGGCGGGGCCATCGCGCTCGGCCATCCACTCGGCGCCTCGGGCGCGGTATTGCTGACCCGCATGATTCATCACATGCGCGACAACGGTATTCGCTACGGCCTGCAAACCATGTGCGAGGGCGGCGGCACCGCCAACGCCACCGTCGTCGAACTGCTGAACTGATCGGAGGACCGGCGTGCGCCGAGAACTGTTCACCGCCGACCATGAATCGTTTCGGGCACTGGCCCGCGAATTCATCGACAAGCATGTGGTCGAGAACTACCCGGACTGGGAACGCGCCGGCCGGATGCCGCGTGAAATCTTCACGCGGCTGGGCGAATCGGGCCTGCTCGGCATCGCGATTCCCGAGGAGTACGGGGGAGCGGGGCTGCGCGACTACCGCTACAACGTGGTGCTGCAGGAGGAGGCGGCGCGGGCGCTGGTCACGCTGTCGACCGTGCGCACCCAGTTGGACGTGATCCTGCCGTACTTCCTCGACTACGCCGACGCGGCCCAGCGCGAGCGCTGGTTTCCCGGCCTGGCGTCGGGCCGGCTGCTGACCGCCATCGCCATGACCGAACCCGGCACCGGATCCGATCTGGCCGGGGTGCGGACCACCGCCGTCCGCGACGGTGACCACTACGTTCTCAGCGGAGCCAAGACGTTCATCACCGGTGGGCTGCTGGCCGATCTGGTGATCGTGGTGTGCCGGACCTCGACCGATCCGGACAACCGCCGGCACGGGCTGACGCTGCTGGTCGTGGAGGACGGCATGCCCGGCTTCTCGCGTGGCCGGGTGCTGGAGAAGATGGGCTGCAAGGTGCAGGACACCGTCGAGCTCTCCTTCGACGAGGTGCGGGTGCCGGCGGCGAACCGGCTCGGTGCGGAGGGCGCGGCATTCGGCTACCTCGGCCACAATCTGCCTCAGGAGCGGCTGACGGTCGCGGTCGGATCGGTGGCGCAATCGCGCGCCGCGCTCACCGCCACCGTCGACTATGTGAAGCAGCGCAAGGCATTCGGCACGCCGGTCGCCTCGTTCCAGAATACGAAGTTCGAACTGGCGGCCATGTCCGCCGAGATCGAGGCGGCCCAGACCATGCTGGACCGGGCGGTGGCCGACCTGGTCGACGGGGAACTGTCCGGGGCCGACGCCGCGCGCGTGAAGCTGTTCTGCACCGAGATGCAGGCCCGGGTGGTCGATCGCTGCCTGCAGCTGTTCGGTGGCTACGGCTACATGATGGAATATCCGATCGCGCGGCTCTACACCGATGCCCGGGTGGCCCGCATCTACGCCGGAACCAGTGAGGTGATGAAGACGATCATCGCCAAATCACTGGCGTTGTAGGCGCTTTCGGCGCACGAACACCCGGCCGCGATGCGTCGGCGGCCGGGTGCTGTGACGGCGTCAGTCCCCTTCGGGGGTATCGGTGTAGCGCTGCAGATAGAGCTGTTCGCCCAGCGTGCTCAGCAGTTCGAGTTCGGTTTCGAGGTAGTCGACGTGACTTTCCTCGTCCTCGAGGATCGACTCGAAGATGCGGGCGGAGGTGACGTCACCGCGCGAGCGCATCAGCTCGATACCGCCGCGCAGCCGGGTCACGGCCTCCATCTCGATCTCGAGGTCGGCGCGCAGCTGTTCCGGGACGGTCTGGCCGATCCGCAGCGGGTTGAGCTTCTGGTAGTTCGGCAGACCTTCGAGGAACAGGATCCGATCGGTGAGGACTTCGGCGTGCTTCATCTCATCGAACGATTCGTGGCGCGTGTGCTTGGCCAGCTTGGGGTAGCCCCAGTTCTCCTGCATCTTGGCGTGCAGGAAGTACTGATTGATCGCCGTGAGTTCGGCCGTCAACTGCTCGTTGAGCAGCGCGATGATTTCCTTGTCGCCTTCCATGATGTGTGATCGTGGCACAGATCACAGATCAGGGGAATGAGCGGGGTGCGTGTCGGTGTCAGGCAGCGGTCGACTCTGCCGGTGCGTCGGTGCGCGCCCGGCCTATCGCCTCGGCCAATCGGGCGGTGCACGAGCCGCAACCCGGCTTCCAGCCACAGGCCTTCTTGACTTGTCTGGTCGAACAGGCGCCGGCGGCGACGCAGGTGTGCACGTCCGCTTCGGAGACGGCATTGCAGATGCAGATGTACACGGTCGGCCTCGGATGCTCTGACGACAATTGCAGGGTCTTTTCGAGAGGTAAGCCTCGCCTAAACAGGTAACCCTTGCCTAAGGTAGCACCCGGGTAGCGGGGGTTGTCAATGGGTCGGCGCGCGCGTCGCGGCCATGCTCCGGGCCGGGGACGTGCTTACCGCGCGACCGGCTGCTCTCGCTGCGCCCTCGGCTGCCGGAAGGTCCTGCGATAGGCGATCGGCGCGACGCCGAGCTGAGTGCGCAGGTGGTGGCGCAGCGAGGCGGCGGTGCCCATACCGGCGGCCCGCGCGACCTCGTCGACGGTGAGTGCCGTGGTCTCCAGGAGATGGCGCGCGTGGCGCATCCGCTGGTGCAGGATCCAGGCGCCGGGTGCCGTGCCGGTCTCGGCCTTGAAGCGGCGGGTGAACGTGCGCACGCTCATCCGGGCGTGTGCGGCGAGGGTGGTGAGGTCCAGATCGTCGCTCAGTCGCGCGAGCGCCCATTCCCGGGTGGCGGCGGTGCTTTCCGCGCCCGGATCGGGGACCTGCTGTTCGATGAACTGAGACTGCCCGCCTTCACGCCACGGCGGCACCACGCAGTGGCGGGCGGCCCGGTTCGCGGCCGCGCTGCCGTGGTCGGAGCGCACCAGATGCAGGCACAGATCCACCCCGGCCGCCAGACCCGCTGCGGTGCAGACATTTCCGTCCTCGACGAACAGCAGATCCTCGTCGAGCCGCACGGCGGGAAACAGGGTGCGAAAGTCCGCCGCGTATTTCCAGTGGGTGGTGGCACGGCGGCCGTCGAGGATGCCCGCCGCGCCCAGCACGAACGCGCCGGTGCAGATCGAGACGATGCGCGCATCGGACCGGATCGATGCCAGCGCATCCGTCACCGCGGGCGGCAGGACGCCGTCGCGGCGCGGGCCCGGCATGGTCGTACCCGGCACGATCACGGTGTCGGCGTGGGCCAGCAGGTCGGCGCCGTACGCCGGCGTGACGGCGTAGCCGTTGGTGGACGGGATCGGGGACCGGTCCAGCCCGCAGATCCGCACGTCGTAGAGCGAGGAGCCGTCGTCGTCGGTCGCTGCGCCCAGCACGGTCGGCGGAATCGTCATATCGAAGCCGACGATGGGCGCCAGGGCCAGGACTGCCACCAGATGTGGATCGGGCACGGTCGTCTCCTCGTCGCGGCGCAGGAATGGCTGAATCTTTACGCATTATGGCATTCAGGCCACTCGTCGGCGACCGCGCGATTCGGCACGCTCGCTCGGTGACCGAAATTCGCCTCACCGACCACATCCCTTCGCCGCCACCAGAGCAGCCCACGCCCCGATTCGCGCGTCGTCCGCATCCCGCGTGGATTGTCGCCGCCGTCGGCTTCGTCGCCCTGCTGGGCGCGGCCGCGTTCCGCTCGGTGCCCAGCGTGCTGATGGATCCGCTGCACGAGGAATTCGGCTGGTCGCACGGCACCATCGGCGCCGCGGTCTCGGTGAATATGCTGCTGTACGGGGTGATTTCGCCGTTCGCGGCCGCGCTGATGGACCGATTCGGCATTCGGCTGGTGGTGGCGTGCGCGTTGCTCCTCGTCGCCGCGGGCAGCGGGCTCACGGTCTTCATGACCCAGCCGTGGCAGTTGATGGCGACGTGGGGGCTGCTGGTCGGCGTCGGCGTGGGATCGATGTCGATGCCGTTCGTGGCCACCATCACCGGACGCTGGTTCGTCCGGCACCGCGGCCTGGTCACCGGTGTGCTCACCGCGGCCGGCGCCACCGGACAGCTGGTGTTCCTGCCGCTCGTCTCGATGCTGGCCCGCGACCACGGCTGGCGGGCCCCGGCGCTGGTCGTCGCCGCGACCGCCCTGGCCGTGGTGCCGCTGGTGGTGCTGTTCATCCGTGACTTCCCCGGCGATATCGGACGTACCGCCTACGGCGCCGGCCCCGGCAGCGACGCGGGCCTGCGCACCGCGGCGGCCGGTGGGGCCGCGCGGGCGCTGACCGTCCTGGCCGCGATCGTGCGCCGGCCCGTATTCTGGCTGCTGGCAGGGGGTTTCGCGATCTGTGGCGCCTCCACCAATGGATTGATCGGCACCCATTTCGTCAGTGCCGCACACGATCACGGCATGCCGCCCACCACCGCGGCCGGACTGCTGGCCACCGTCGGCATCTTCGACGTCGCGGGAACGATCGCCTCGGGCTGGCTCACCGACCGCATCGGCTCGCGGTACCTGCTGACGATGTATTACGCGCTGCGCGGCCTGTCGTTGCTGATTCTGCCGATCCTGTTCGCTCCCGATGTGCGGCCGAGCATGTGGGTGTTCGTCATCTTCTACGGTCTGGACTGGATCGCGACGGTGCCGCCGACGGTCGCGCTGTGCCGCGAACACTTCGGCGCCGACGGGCCGATCGCCTTCGGCTGGGTGTTCGCCTCACATCAGATCGGCGCCGCGATCGCCGCTTCCGGGGCCGGCGTCATCCGCGACGTGCAGGGCAGCTACCAGCCGGCCTGGTTCATCGCCGGAGGTCTGTGCGCGGTGGCGGCGGCGATGTCGCTGAGCATTCGCCAACCGCGTCCGCGAGAGGCGCTGGCGCAGTAGAGTTTCAATCCCGGCTTCACCGTTCCCGATGAGGGAGGTCGTGCAGTGCCCGTGGTTTCCGTGCCGTTCCGGCCCCGGCTGATCGCCGGGGCGTTGGCCGGCGTCGCAGTTCTGTTCGTCGCCTGCGGGTGCGGATCGTCGTCGAAACCGGCGCCCGCGAGCACCTCGTCCGCCGCGGCGACCACCTCGCCGGCCCCCGCCGTCCATCCCCTCGACGAGCCCACGCTGCGCGGCATCGTCGAGTCGGTGGCGCGTCCGGCGTCGGTGCCGGGCGTCGTGGCGTTCGTCCGCACCGCCGCCGGCGACGTCGGCACCTCCTACGGCACCCGCACCTTCGGCGGCGGCCCGGCGGTCACCGCGGCCGACCACGTGCGCATCGGATCGCTCACCAAGACCTGGACCGGCACGGTCATCCTGCAACAGGTGCAGGAACACAAGCTGGCCCTCGACGATCCGGTCTCGAAGTACCGCACCGATGTGCCCGGCGGCGCGGCCATCACCATCGCCCAGCTGCTCGACATGCGCAGCGGCCTCTACAACTACAGCGAGACCCGGGAACTCGCCGAGGCCATGGACGCCGATCCGGGCCGGGTGTGGCAACCCGACGAACTGCTCGCCATGGCATTCGCGCACCCGCCGTATTTCCCGCCGGGACAGGGCTATCACTACTCGAATACCAACACGATCCTGCTGGGGCTGATCGCCGAGCAGCTGGACGGCAAACCGCTCGAACAGATCATGCGGGATCGGCTGTTCGGACCGCTCGGGCTGACCCAGAGCTCGTTCCCGGCGCGCACGTCGGCGGCCATACCCGACCCGCATCCGCAGGGGTACATGTACGGCACCAACGTCTTGACCATGGGATCTCCACCGGCGCTGCCGCCCGAGATGCAGGCCGAGGCCAAGGCGGGCCGGCTGCTGCCCGGTGATCGGACCGCGGACAATCCCTCCTGGGGCTGGGCCGCGGGTGCCGGGATCTCCACAGTCGGGGACCTGGCGACCTGGGCCGAGGCGCTCACCGACGGCAAGGTCCTCGACGCCGACATGCAGGGCCGGCGCATGAGCAGCCTGCAGGCGACCGATCCGGCCAACCCGCCGGAGGCGCCGCAGTACGGTCTCGCCATCGCGAAATTCGGAGCGCTGTACGGACATACGGGCGAGCTGCCCGGCTTCAACACCTTCGCCGGATCCGATCCGGCGCACAAGGTGACCGTGGTGGTGTGGGCGAACCTGGAACCCACGGCCGACGGCAGCGCGGCCGCCACCGAGATCGCCAAGCACATCATCGAGCACCTCTACGGAACGGGCGCCGCGACGACCACCACCGCACCCGCCACGACGACCCCGGCCACCGCCACGACGGCCGCCACGGCCCCGGGCAGGCCGGCCCCGCTGTCGCCGACCGCCACGCCCGCACCCGGCCGGTGAGTCGTCGAAACGAATGCAGCAACGTTTCGGCATCCGATACTCGGATGCGTACCGGCCCGTGCCGATGTCCAGTAGCGTCGATGTGGTTACGAATTGGCTAACGATACGGCCGGTATCCGGCACGGCCCGTGCACCCGTCGCACAGTTCGGGCAACGAAGGAGGATCGAAGTGCTGCACACCGACATCCCGACCCGCCGCGAGATCGAAACCCTCGCCGAATGGACCGGCCCCTGGTCGGTGTCGATCTACCTGCCGACCGAAGCCGCCACCGCGAATCCGGAGGCGAACCGGATCGCGTTCGGCAATCAGGTCCGGGAGGCGGTCGAGCTCGTCACCGATGTCGACAGCCGCGCGGCTATCGCCGAACAGCTCGACGATCTGGCCGAGGACGTAGATTTCTGGCGCTTCCAGTCGCACACCCTGGTCGTGCACGTATCCCCGCAGCGCATGTGGACCTTCCGGATCCCGAACCGTCTGGGTGCGGCGGTCACCGTCTCCGACCGGTTCCTGCTCAAGCCGTTGCTACGAGCTGTCACATTCCCGCAGTCCGCATTCGTCCTGGCGCTGGCCGAGGGGTCGGCGCGGCTGGTCGAGGTGACTCCGGACCGACCGGCCGAGGATGTCCGGGTTCCCGAAATGCCTACCGGCGCCGTCGATTTCGCGGGCGAGCCCATGGACGATCGCGCGCCCAAGCGGCGGTTGACCGACAGCGAGAGGAAGAAGGTGCTGGCCCGGCAGTACGCGCGTGCCGTCGACCGGGCGCTGCGTGACATTCTCTCCGGACGCGACACCCCCCTCATCCTGGCGGCGGCGGAGCCGATCGACGCGATCTACCGCTCGGTCGCCACCTACGCGGAACTGCTCGACGACGGAATTCCCGGCAACCCGGAACGCCTGTCGGATCAGGACCTGGCCGACAAGGCCCGCCACATCCTCGACGGCCACTACGCGGCGCAACTCGCCGATCTGCGTCAGCTGTTCGACAAGCGCCGGAGCGAGGCCCGGGCCACCGCCGACCTCGCCGACATCGCCCGCGCGGCCACCTTCGGCATCGTGCAGACGCTGCTGGTCGATATCGACACCGCCGTGCCCGGCACGGTCGCCCCGGATACCGGCGCGATCGAATTCGGTCCCCCCTCCGAGACCGAGATACCGGGGATCCTCGACGAGATCGCCCGCCGCGCACTGCTTTCGGGCGCACGGGTGCTGGCGGTGCGCAAGGCCGATATTCCGGACGAGGCGTCGGCCGCCGCCATCCTCCGCTACTCGATGTGACCGAATCACCTGCCCGGCAACATCTTTCGTGATGAGCATCGGCTTGCTGCCAGGGGTAGCGGTGGTGGCGTCGTCGCCGTTGGCGGGCCGTCCACTCACCGCTCGTGTGCGGGCCTAGCCGTCGGTCGCGGTCGCCGTCGCGGCGAGGGCGTCGATGGCCGTGATCAGGTGGCGGCGGCTGTCGGCGGCGAGGGTCAGGAGGTTCTCGTCGCCGAGTGCGCGGGCCCAGATCGTCGGGTCGAGGGCCTCGACGACGACGGTGTCGCAGCGCTCCCGGACGACCACCGGATGCGGCACGATCATGTCGGCCCGGTCGTCGCCGGCGAGTTCGGCCGCGAGCAGATTGCGGCGGCAGATCTCCAGGATGGTGTGGTGGGCCAGGCGCCTGGTGCGGCCGTCGTAACGCGCCGTGTTCAGGTCCACCTCGGCGAGGATGGTGAAACCGTTGGACCGCAACGCGTTCCGGGTCCGATCCAGGGCGGTGTCGAAGTCGGAGAGCACCCGGGTGACGATCGTCGGCGAGGGGGCCACGGGCAACCGGATCTCGGTGACGAGTTGACGCGGGTCGCTCACCTCGTCGGGACCGACGAGATAGACCTCGGTCGGCGGGCCGGTGACCCGATAGGCGTTGCGATCCACCCATTCGGCCAGGCTGCGGTAGGCGGCGCCGAGATCGCGGTAGCCGCCGTGGTGGCAGGCGCGCGCCACCGTCGTGCCGGGTGTGACGAGCACTTCCGCACCCGAGGCCAGACTCAATTCGGCGGCGGGCTCGACCGGCACGCGAAAGTCGACGCTCGTCGCGATCGCCGATCGTTCGGTGTCGGTGTAGGTGATCGCGGTCGGGCCGCTGGCGGTGAGGCCGGATCGTGCGACGGTCGCGAACAATTCGCGCATACCCGCGGTGATGTCCTCGCCGGGCCGATCGGCCCGGATCGCGCGAGGTAGTCGCAACAGGGCTTGTGGCGGCACTTCGCACACGTCCACCCGGTAGTCCATGGCGTCCTCTTTCTCGGTGTCTGTCTCGACAATGCCCGCGGCCACGCGCGTGCGCGAGGGACCAAGGACCTGTCCTGGCGGGACGTCCGCGCCGATTTCGCCCAGGCGGACGACCGCGGACGAAGTCGGCCTGCGGTGGCGACTTTCGGCCCTAGATCGACGGTCGGCGCGGCCGGACGATCGGAACAGGTCCGGCAGCAGGAGGCGGCGATGAGCAGTGACAACGGGACCGAGCGGACGATCGTCGCGGCGGTCGACGGATCCGGTACGGCGCTGCAGGCGGTGCGGTGGGCGGCGGCCGAAGCGGGCGTGCGCCGCTGGGGTTTGCGGATCCTGCTCTCCTCGGCCTCGGCGCCGCGGACCGGACTCAGCGCGATGGAGATCGTCGGCGGCCGGGAGTGGTTGTACTGGAACGGCGAAGGCGTGCTGTCGGAGGCCGCGGCGATGGCCCGGCATGTGGCCGACGGCGTGGACGTCACGACCGAACTGACCGCGGATCCGGTGATCGACACGCTCGTGGAGCGCTCGGCGAGCACGCCGATGATCGTGGTCGGCAGCCACGGCCGCGGCGCGGTCCGGCGCGCGCTGCTGGGTTCGGTCAGTTCGGCGGTGACGCGACAGGCTCGGTGCCCGGTCGCGGTCGTCCACCGCGAAAGCCTGTTCACCGTGGGCGAGGACGCGCGACCGGTGGTGGTCGGCGTCGACGAGGAGGGGACCGCGGTCGGCTGCGCGTTCGAGGAGGCGGCGCTGCGTGGGGTCGGTCTGGAGGCCGTCCGGTGCTGCGACGACGAGGTCGGGGGATTCGTCCTGGACGGAGAACTTCAGCAGTTCCGCGCGGACGAGACGCGGGCGCTGAACCGGCAGTTGGATCCATGGCACCGCAAGTATCCGGACGTCCCGCTGGAAACCGAGGTGATGTTCGGCGGGCCCGCGCAGGTCCTGCTGGAACGAGCGCGTGACGCGCAACTGCTGGTGGTGGGCCGGCACCGCTGGACCGGCCTGGTCGGAACCGCGATGCGGTCCACCCGCGCGGCGGTCCTGCATCGCGCCCACTGCCCGACGCTCGTGGTGCCCGAGCACGTGGAGCCGGAGTAGATCCTCGGCCGCTGCGCTGCACCGACACCGAATCAGCTGGGCGACAGCAACATTCGGATCCGGTGACGCCGGTTCGCGCGATGCGTCCGAGGCGGCGTCGCGTCGATCGGCGAGCGCACCCCCCGGACGCTGAAGCGCGACGCTCGCCGCTGTACCCGGCGACCGGACCGCGGCGGGTGGGCCGGCGTCGGTGCCGGCGTGCGGAAGAACCACCGCTTGGCGGCCTCGGCGAGAACCAGATAGACCAGCACCGTCGCGGCCAACGCGGCGAAGAACGCGGCGGGCAGCGGGGTGAGGCCGAGATCGGGCGCCACCGGCGTGTACGGCAGCACCACACCCACACCGACCGCGGCGAGCACGGCGAGAAGCAGCGGAATACTCGGCCGGCTGCGGTAGCTGGGACTGCGGCGGGTGCGAATCACGAACAACACCAGCGTCTGCGTGCACAGCGATTCGACGAACCAGCCGGTGTGGAACAGCTCCGCGCCGGCATGGAACACACCGAGCATCAGCGCGAAGGTCGCGAAGTCGAACACCGAACTGATCGGGCCGAAGACGAGCATGAAACGCCGGATCAGGCCGATATCCCAGCGTGCCGGGCGGGCGAGTTGTTCCGGGTCGACCGTATCGGTCGGGATGGCGAGCTGGCTGGTGTCGTACAGCAGATTGTTGAGCAGGATCTGTCCCGGCAGCATCGGCAGGAACGGCAGGAACGCCGAGGCGCCGGCCGCGCTGAACATATTGCCGAAATTGCTGGACGTGCCCATCAGCACGTATTTCATGGTGTTGGCGAAGATCCGGCGCCCCGCCATGACGCCGTCGGCGAGGACCTGCAGATCCTTTTCCAGCAGCACGATATCCGCGGCGTCCTTGGCGATATCGGTCGCCGAGTCGACGGAGACGCCGACGTCGGCGACATGCAGGGCGAGCGCATCGTTGACCCCGTCGCCGAGGAAGGCGACATCGCGTCCGGCATGTCGTTGCAGGCGGACGATCCGCGCCTTCTGTTCGGGGTCGACGCGGGCGAATATTGTTGTGGTGGGCAATAATTCGGTCAACGCGTCGTCGTCGAGACGATCGAGGTCCGTGCCGGTCAGCGGCCGGCCGGGGTCCAGGCCGAGGTCGGCGCACACCCGGACCGCGACCGCGGGATTGTCGCCGGTGACCACCTTCACGGTGATGCCCAGGCCGGCCAGACGCCGCAACGCGTCGCGCGCACTCGCTTTCGGAGGATCGAGGAAGACCAGGAAGCCGCGCAGTGTCAGCTCGCGCTCGTCGTCGGTGGTGAGGCGATCGGCGCGGACCGCTGTCCGAGTCGCGACGGCGACGATGCGGTGACCGGCCGCGAACTCGGCGTCGAGGGCGGTGCGAGCGGCCTGCGGGACGTCGCGGCAGCGCGCGAGCACGGCCTCCGGGGCGCCCTTGGCGATGATCGTGGCGGTGCGGTCCGGGCCGGCGACGAGAACCGACACCATGCGGCGGTTGTGGTCGAAGGGCAGGACCGCGCGGCGGACGAAACCCGCTGCGGCAGCGTGTTCGGCCGCGCACGCGCTCCACAGTGCCGTGTCCAGCGCATCGGCGCCGGCCTGGCGTCCGTCGTGGACGGTCGCGTCGGTGCAGGCCAGACCGTAGACCACCGCCTCGTCGCCGGGAGAACCGTCGGCCGCCAGCGCGCGCAGATATTCGATGCGCCCTTCGGTGAGGGTGCCGGTCTTGTCGGTGAACAGGACCTCGATATCGCCGAGGTCCTCGATGCAGACCATCCGCTTGACCAGTACCTTGCACCGCGCGAGCTGCCGTGATCCGGCAGCGAGGCTGGTGGATACCACGGCGGGCAGCAATTGGGGTGAGATGCCGACGGCGATCGCCAGCGAGAACAGCAGGGCATCGAGGATCGGGCGGTGCAGGGCCAGGTTGATCGCGAAGATGCCGGCGGTGAGGGCGGCGGCCACCCACACCAGTAGCATCGAGAACTGACGGAGCCCGATCTGGAATTCGGTGTCGGGCTGTCGTTTTCCCAGGCCGAGGGCGATCCGGCCGAACTCCGTCGCGCCTCCGGTGGCGACGACGACCCCGCGCCCGTGGCCCGCGGCGACGACCGTGCCCATCAGGGCGCAGCACGACAGCTCGGCGACGCCCGACTCCGGTGGCACCGGGCCGGTCGATTTCTCGACGCTGTCCGATTCGCCGGTGAGCACCGATTCGTCGCACTGCAGCCCGGTCGCCGACAGCAGCCGCACATCCGCCGGGACCAGCTGCCCGGCCCGCATCTCCACCACATCGCCGGGGACCAGATCGACCACGTCGACCGATGCGGGCCGGCCGTCGCGAATCACCGTGGCGCCGTGGCGGATCCGCTCGTGCAGCGCGTCGGCGGCGCGTTCGGCGCGAAACTCGTTCACCGCCCCCAGCCCGACCGACACCAGCAGGATGACCCCGATGACGACCGCGTCGGAACGTTGACCGACGAAGAACGACACCACCGCCGCGACCCCGAGCAGCAGCAGGAGCGGCGAACGCAACTGCCGCGCGACCACGGCGAGCAGCCGGGCACGATGCGTGCGAACAGCGTTGGGGCCGAGCAGGTGACGTCGGCGCGCGGCTTCCGTGCTCGTCAGACCGGTGTCGGTAGTGGTCACCGCGGCCAGCACCTGTGCCGGCGTCGAGGTGGCGGCCGATGTCGCCGGCAGCGGGCCGATCGACGGGGCGGCATCGGTCGGGGACGTGGCCGTCGAGACGACCGCTCGCACGGCGGCACGATTCATACCTCGATGGTTGTCGGAGCCACCGGGATTCGCCAGGGACCAAAGACTCTGCCGGATTGCTACGGCGGTCACCGCCGCTGCCGCTCGGCGGCCGGGGACCGGTGGCCGTGCGGATGAGGACTTGTGTACCTTGCCGGGGCCCGCGCACGGGCGGAGGCTGGGGGAGTGCACCCTGACAAACCGGTGGCCGGGCCGGTGATCGACGCGCGTCGCTACGACGCGGTGATCTTCGATATGGACGGCGTGGTCACCGACACGGCCTCCGTCCACGCCGCGGCGTGGACGCAGGTGTTCGACGGATTCCTCGCCGCCCGCAAGCCCGGGCCCGGCGAGAACTGCGCCCCGTTCACCGCCTCGGACTACCAGGACTACGTCGACGGCAAGCCGCGGTACGACGGCGTCGCGGATTTCCTTGCCTCCCGGGCGATCTCACTGCCGCGAGGCGAGCCGTCGGATACGGCGGCCGACGCCACGATCTGCGGACTCGGAAACGGCAAGGACGAGGTGTTCCTCGCCAGGATCGCCGAATCGGGCGTACCGGTGTTCGCCACCACGGTGGCCCTGGTGCGCCGCCTGCGCGCCGCCGGGGTGCGGACCGCGGTGTTCTCGGCCAGCCGCAACGCGGCCCAGGTGCTCGACGCCGCGGGGCTGGGGGATCTGTTCGCCGTGCGGGTGGACGGTGTCGTGGCCGAAGAACTCGCGCTGCCGGGCAAACCGGACCCGGCCACCATGGTGCTGGCCACGCAGCGGCTGGGCGCCGAACCCGAGCGGACGGTCGTCGTCGAGGATGCCGAGGCCGGGGTGAGCGCCGGGCGGCGCGGCGGCTTCGGACTGGTGATCGGCATCGAACGCGGCGCGGATCCGGACCGGCTGCTGTGCACCGGAGCCGATGTGGTGGTCGCCGACGCCGACGAGATCCGGGTGCGCAGTGGTTTCCGCCGCCTGTCGGAGATCGCGGACGCGCTGGCGTGGTGGCCCTCGATCGCCGACGCCGTCGAGGACGAGCATGTCGCGGTGCTGCTGGATTTCGACGGCACGATCTCGGAGATCGTGCCCGATCCCGACGCGGCGATCCCGATCGAGGGGGTGCGCGCCACTTTGGCCGCACTGGCCGCGCGGTGTCCCGTCGCCGTGATCAGCGGTCGCGGACTCGAGGATCTGCGCACGCGCGTGGGCGTCGAGGGAATCTGGTACGCCGGTAGCCACGGCTTCGAACTGGTGGCGCCCGACGGCACCGAACACGTGCACGAAGGCGGCCCGAAGGCGGAGCGGGCGCTGGTGCAGGCGGCGGCCGAACTCGCCGAGCGCCTGAGCCGGATTCCCGGAGTGCTGATCGAGCCGAAGCGATTCGCGGTCGCCGTCCATCACCGCAAGGTCGCCGCCGATGCCGTGGCGACGGTGGTGGCCACCGTGCACGACATCGCCCGCGGGCAGGGATTGCGCGTGACCGCGGGCCGCAAGGTCACCGAACTGCGTCCGGATGTGGACTGGGACAAGGGCCGAGCCCTGCACTGGGTCCTGGATCTGGTGGGCCGGCCGGTGATGCCGGTGTACCTCGGTGACGATCTGACCGACGAGGACGCGTTCGACGCGATCCAGGTCACCGGCATGCCGCTCGTGGTCCGCCACGACGATACCGGCGACCGGCGCACCGCGGCGCGGTTCGCCCTCGACAGTCCCGCGCGCGCCGGCGAATTCCTGGAGCGGATCGCCGAATTGCTCACCGGGGAGAGCGACTGGGCGGTGGGACGGTCGTGGCTGCTCACCTACGACGGCTACGAGCCCGATGCCGAGCGGCTGCGCGAAGCGCTGTGCGCGGTGGGCAACGGCTACCTCGTCACCCGCGCGGCCGCACCGGAGACGCGTGCCGGAGCCCACCACTATCCCGGCACCTATGTCGCGGGAATCTACAACCGGCTCGGCGACGATATCGCCGGGCGGCACGTCGAGAACGAGAGCCTGGTAAATCTGCCGAACTGGCTTCCGTTGACCTGGCGCGTCGCCGACGAGGAATGGTTCGATGTCGATGGTGCCGAATTGCTGGACTACACACAGCAATTCGATATGCGCCAGGGGCTGCTCACCCGCCGGCTGCGCTGTCGCGACACCGCGGGCCGGATCACCGCGGTGGTTCAGCAGCGTTTCGCGTCGATGGACTCCCCGCACACGTGTGCGATGCGAACCACCCTGACGCCGGAGAACTGGAGCGGGCCGCTCACGGTCCGCTCGTCGATCGACACCTCGGTTCGCAACACCGGAGTCGACCGGTACCGCGAGCTGTCCGGAACGCATCTGAGCGAACTGCGAATCGACACCCCGGACGCCCACACCGTCTGCGCGCTGATGCGGACCACACAGTCACTGGTCACCGTAGCGGTGGCCACCCGGACCACCGTGACCTCGGAGGCGCAGGAGACGGCAGGCTCCGCACTCGCCGACGGCGCGGCCGGCCACGATTTCGTCGTGCCCGCCGAATCCGGTCGCGACATCGTCGTCGACAAGACGGCAGCGGTGTTCACCGGCCGCGACCGCGCCATCTCCGCACCCGACGAGGCTGCCGTGCGCCTGCTCGACGAGGCGCCGGGCTACGACGCGCTCTGCACCGCGCACGCCGATGCCTGGGAGCATGTGTGGCGGCGCCTGCGCATCGATCTGGATGCCAGTGAGGAATCGGTGCGAGCGCTGCGACTGCATGTCCTGCAGGTGGCGCAGACGCTGTCGCGCCACACCGCCGACCTCGATGCCGGGGTGCCGGCGCGGGGCCTGCACGGCGAGGCCTACCGCGGTCACGTGTTCTGGGACGAGCTGTTCGTCCTGCCGGTGGTGAGCCTGCGCGACCCGGCGCTGACGCGAGAACTGTTGCGGTACCGCTATCGCCGGCTGCCGCAGGCGCGTGCCGCGGCCCGCGCCCAGGGCTGTCGCGGCGCCCTCTTTCCGTGGCAATCCGGCAGTGACGGCCGGGAGGAGAGTCAGCGCCTGCACCTGAATCCTCGTTCGGGACATTGGAATACGGATGCCAGTGCTCGCGCGCAGCATGCCGGTCCGGCGGTGGCCTACAACGTGTGGCACTACTATCAGGCGACCGGAGACCGGGCGTTCCTCGCCGAGTTCGGCGCCGAACTGCTGGTGGAGATCGCCCGATTCTGGTCCGACCGCGCCACCTACGATCCCGCCGACGACCGGTATCACATCCGCGGCGTCATCGGACCCGACGAATTTCATTCCGGCTATCCCGGGCGGCCCTATCAGGGGATCGACGACAACGCCTACACCAATGTCATGGCGGTGTGGGTCATCCGGCGCGCGCTGGACGCGGTCGAACTGCTGCCGCCGCGCGTGCGGTCGGAACTGCTGGACCGCCTCGCGGTGCCGGCCGTCGAATCGGAGCGCTGGGCCGAGGTCGCCGATCGGATGTTCGTACCGTTCCACGACGGGGTGATCAGCCAGTTCGCCGGCTACGACCGGCTGGCGGAACTGGACTGGGACGACTACCGGCGCCGCTACGGCGATACGAGCCGGCTCGACCGCATCCTCGAGGCCGAAGGTGACGATGTCGACCGGTATCGGGTGGCGAAACAGGCCGACGTCCTGATGCTGTTCTATCTGTTCTCCGCCGACGAGCTGGGGCGGTTGTTCGCCGGGCTCGGTTACGATTTCGGCGGTGCGGACATCCCGCGCACCGTCGACTACTACCTGGCCCGCACCTCGCACGGGTCGACGCTGAGTGCCGTCGTCCACGCCTGGGTGCTGGCCCGGGCGAACCGGGACCGCGCGATGGAATTCTTCGCCAGCGTCCTGGAATCCGATATCGCCGATATTCAGGGCGGCACCACGGCCGAGGGCATTCATCTGGGCGCCATGGCGGGCAGTATCGATCTGGTGCAGCGCTGCTTCACCGGACTGGAGACCCGTGACGACCGCCTGATCTTCGCCCCGTCGTGGCCGCCGGAACTGGGCACGCTGACCTTCGCGATCATCTACCACGGCCATCGCCTGACCGTACGCATCGACGCCCGGCGGATCGAGATCAGCTCCGATACGGACGGGGCGCGTTCGATCACGGTCGAATGCCGCGGCCGCACCGTCGTGCTGGCGACCGGGGAGAGTGTCACGCTGCCGGCGACCGACGAACACTGAGAGCGCGAACACGGCAGCGCGAACACCGACAGCATGGGAGCGCCGAACCGTCCGGGTGGAGGTTCGGCGCATCGTGCTTCGAATTATGCTGCGGTCGAACGGAATTCGGTGACCCGCCACCATTCCCCGCCGCCTGCGATGTGACCGGTGGCCGCCACCGGCAGATCGCGGCGACGCAGGCCGGGCAGCACTCGATAATCGATCGAGCCCGGGACACTGACCAGGGCGAGCACCCGCCACAGCGCGCGGGCGTAGGCGTCGGCGGACGCCGCCCCGTCCCATTCGTAGAGCCCCCGGTACACGCCGCGTTGATCGTGCGCCAGCCACAATTTGCTGATCATGCCCGGGAATCCGGCGAAGAGCACGGTATTGAGGATGCTCTCGCGACGGAACCACGCATGCCCGCGTCCGCGCACGCCTCGCAGCTCGAAACGCACCAGCAGCACACACGGTTCGGGCGAGGGGATTCGATCGATCACGGTTTCCTGGTAGACGTAGGCCGACGTTCCGTCGCCGAAACTCAGCCACGTCCCGACGTTGCGGGCCGGGCGGTGGATGCGGTGGCGTGCCAGCAGCCCGACGGTCGTGATCATGCACCGGCCGACCGCGAGGAAGGCCGGCGCGATCGGCAGTGGCGTCGGTGTGCCGGTGGTGGTCACGGTGTTTTGCTCCCGATGCGGGCGGGTTCGGCGACGGGGTGCGCTTCGGCACGTTCCTTGATGCCGCGCAACATCTTCTGCTCCATCACCAGACTGCCCGGTTCGAGGAAGAACGTGTCGAACAGTCGCAGCGCGGTCGAGGCGCCGGGCGTCGCGATCCGATTGCGGCTGACCAGGCGGGTGCCCTCCGGGCACGGATACAGCCCGAATTCCCAGATCCAGTTCCCGTCGTCGGTGCGGAAGACGAGCGTTCGCTCGGGCTCGAGCACCGCCACCCGGGACGGGGTGTTGTCGGAATTCGCCGTGACGACGTCACCGACGGCGAGGTCCTGGAACTGCGGCAGGATCGACCGGGCGCTGTGCACGTCGACACCCAGGAGCCGGTCGATCCAGTCGTAGCTGTAGATTCCGCCGCGTCCCGGCCCGAACTGCACGAGCCAGGGCCAGACCGCGGACGGATCGGCCTCGATCGTGATCGCCCGGGTCGAGAGCATGTCGGGAAGCAGGAGCAGGTCGTCGCCGGGCATGCGGCGGCGCACCTCCTCCTCGGTCGCGCCCCAGCTCAGACACCACCGGCGGGCGAAGAGCCGGTAGCCGGTGGCCAGCCCGCCCAGAAACGATGCGACGCCGACCGCGGCCGCGGCACCGCGACGGGCCGCCGAATGGTCAGTCCTTGTCATGCGCCTGCTTCTCCTCGGGCGAACGCACGACCATGACGGGGCATTTCGCATGCTGGACAAGAGAATTCGACACCGAACCCAGCAGCAGCCCGCGGAAGCTGCCGCGGCCGTGGCTGCCGACCACGATGAGCTGCGCGGATTCGCTCCACCGCTGCAGATGGGCAGCGGGCTCGGCCATGCTGATGTGCCGGCGCACCGAGACGTCCGGATACTTCTCCTGCCAGCCGGCCAGTCGTTCGGCGAGGATCGCTTCCTCGTTGACCTCGATATCCGACATCGGGAACCAGGTGTACGGGTCGCCGACGAACGAGCCGAAGGTCAGATCGCTCCACGCGTGCACGGCGACCAGTTCGGCGCCGCGCTCGGCGGCTTCCTCGAACGCCGCCGCCACCGCGCCCTCGCTGAGCGGGCTGCCGTCGACGCCGACGACCACCGGGCCGGTCTCGCGTGGCCGTGACTGCTGCTCGGACTCGGTGCGTACCACCACGACCGGGCCCTCGGCGTGGCTGGTGACCGACAGCAGAATCGAACCGATGTGGGTGCCGAAACCGCCGGCGCCCTGTGCGCCCAGGGCTACCAGATAACCGGTGGCGCTGTGCCGCAACAGCATTCGCGCCGGATGCTCGGAGGAGACCTCCGTGCTGACCTGGACCTCGGGCAGGGTGTCGCGGACGGCGAGCGCCTCGCGGGCGACCAGGGCTGCGCCGTGGGCGCGCAGGCGTTCCAGCACCGCCGGCTCGGAAATGTCGTAGTTGTTGAAAACCCGGCTCGCGCTCGGCAGGTCGAGTCCGTAGGCGATGCGCAGGTCACGTCCTCGGTCGCGGGCGACCTCGGCCGCCCACAGCAGCGCGGTGCGGGCACCGGCCGACCCGTCGACACCGACCACGATCGGCGCGGAGACGAGGTGGTGCGCGTCGTCCGCATACTGAGAGCTCATCGGTATTTCCTTTCACCCTGATCGATCCGCCGCGCGCATATGCCGGTCATGATTCGATCTCCTCGGTTTTGATATGCAGTCCCAGCCCGGCGACGACGATGCCGAGGACGAGATACAGCGGCTGCGCCCAGTCCAGCGTGCGGAGCGCGGTCATCTCGGCGAGCAACCAGCAGATCAGCAGTAAGCCGCTGATCACCGCGGCCGTGGCGACGCGCCGATCACCGGTGAGGGCGCCGCCCGCGGTGACCGCCATCGGTATCCCGACGACGAGCGCGAAGGCCACCGCGCCGGCGGCTACGCCGTGCCCGGCCGGAGTGCTGTCCAGCGGCGCGCTCGGATGCAGGCCGATGCCCAGCGCGACCGCGAGCGCGAAGACACTCGCCGCGACCGCACCCGCGGACGCGGCCAGCAACATGTGCCAGCGTCCGACGCCGTCGCCGAGAGTGATTCCTGCCATACCCCGACCTTTCCCGACGCCGGGGAAGGGCCGCCAGGGCCTTTGGTCCCGCACTGCCGCCCCGAGGGTCCACCGGAGCCGGCCGATGTGGCGACCGCCCGCCGCTCACGGCGCCGGATCCGATCGGCGCGACGACTGCCCGGCGGTCACGACTGTCCGAAGACTCGGCGTTCCGGTGACTTTCGGCCGTGCCCCGCCCACCGCCCGGGGCGCGATGCTGAGTGCGACAACGCACCAGTGAAAGGGGCGACAGACAATGGGCACGTTCAGTGGTCGCAGTGCGATCGTCACCGGGGGCGCACGGGGCATCGGTGCCGCCGTGGCGGCCGAGCTCGCCAAGGAGGGGCTCGGCGTGGTGATCGCCGATCTCCTCGAACGCGACGGCACCGCCACAGCGACGGCCTTGGGCGCCGGCGCGATCTTCCGTCGCCTCGACGTCGCCGACGAGGATGCCTGGCAGCGGGTGATCGCCGACGCCGAAGCCACGTTCGGCCCGCTGGCCGTCCTGGTGAACAACGCCGGCATCGTCGATTTCGGCGGCGTGGACACCGAGCCACCCACGATGTTCCGCCACGTCCTGGATGTGAACCTGTACGGCTCGTGGCTCGGCATGCACCTGGCCGGTCCGCGCCTGCGCGCGGCCGGCGGCGGAGTGGTGGTCAACATCTCCTCGACCGCCGGCCTGATGGGGTACGCGGGCATCGGCGCCTACGTCGCCAGCAAATGGGGATTGCGCGGACTGACCAAGGCGGCGGCGCTCGAATGGGGACCGTCGAATATCCGGGTCTGCTCGGTGCATCCCGGCCCGATCCGCACCGCGATGACCGCCGGTATGGACGAATCCGTCACGGCCGCACAACCGTTGGCCCGTTTCGGGGAACCCGAAGAAGTCGCCGCCATGGTCCGGTTCATCGTCACCGAGGCGACGTTCTCCACCGGATCGGAATTCGTGGTGGACGGCGGCGCGACGACCGGCCAGGTGCTGGATCTGCCCGCCGCGGTAGGAGACCGATGATCATGACGAGACATCCGGACTACGACACTCTGATGACGGCGGTGGACCTGGCGGTGCGCGCACCGTCGGTGCACAACAGCCAGCCGTGGCTGTGGCGCATCGGGGACGACACCGTCCAGCTGTACGCCGACACCAGCCGGCAGCTGCGGCAGACCGACCCCGACCAGCGCGATCTGATCGTGAGTTGCGGTGCGGCACTGCATCATCTGCGGGTCGCGGCCGCGGCGCTGGGCTGGGCGACGGTGGTGCACCGATTGCCGAACCCGGCGGTGCCGGAGCACCTGGCGGCCGTGGAATTCCGGCCCGCCCCCGCGACGGCCGAAGCGGTCGGCCTTTCCCGCGCGATCCCGCTGCGCCACAGCGACCGCCGCCACTACACCTCCTGGGAGGTGCCCGACATTCACATCGGCTCCTTGACGGCCGCCGCGGCGGCGAACGGCGTGCTGGTCCGCGATGTGGTCGCCGACGGCGAGCGGGTGCGGCTGCTGCACGCCTTCGAACGTGCCGCCGCCGCACACAACGCCGACGCCGCCTACCGCGCCGAATTGGCGCGCTGGAGCGGACATCACGCGGCACCCGACGGTGTTCCGGCCCGCAGTGCGGTCGCCGCGACCGACGCCTCGGCCCGGCCGTTCGCCGATCCCCGGCTGCCGGAGGCGGTGGTTCGCGATATCGCCGACGCCGATCACATGCTCATGCTCTACACCGCCGGCGACGACACGGTGAGCCGGCTGCGCGCGGGGGAGGCGACCAGCGCAATCCTGCTGGCCGCGACCACATTCGGGTTGGCAACCTGCCCACTGAGCGAACCGCTCGAAATCCCGGAGGTGCGCGCGGAACTGCGCACCGACCTCCTCGACGACAGCGGATATCCGCAGATGATCATCCGAACCGGCTGGGCCGCAACCAGTTCCCCGCTGTCACCGACACCACGACGACCGCTCGACGACGTCGTGACCCGGCTGTGAGGAGATGACCGACATGACGCGGTATCCGTCGTTGGCACTGCGCGCGTGGCGCACGGGTCCGTGGGCGGCGAACCGGCTGATGCGGCCGTCGGACCGGATCGAGGCCGTCATCCGGATCCTGGCTGTGGTGGTGGTTCTCGGCGCGGTGCCGGTCTGCGCGGCGATGGGCACCGCCCGCTACACCGATGCCGCCGTACAGATTCGCGACGAGAACGCGGCGAAGACGGCGGTCGCCGCCACGATCGTCGCCGATCCGGTTCGCACGACGGCGACATCGATGGACGTCTCCGCCGATCGATACGAGGCCACGGTTCGGTGGACCCGCGACGGGCATTCCGCCGAAGCCACGACGCCCGTGGCGGCGACCGCGCACCCCGGGCAGCAACTGACCATGTGGCTGGCGCCCGACGGCCGCCCGACCGCAGCACCGCTGCCCGCCGACACCGCCGCGATGCGCGGGGTCGGGCTGGGAATGGCTACATTCGTCGAAATCTGCTTCGCTACAGCGGCACTGGTATGGCTGACGGCCTGGGCCTTCGGTATCCGGCATCGTGCCGGCTGGGCCCGGGAATGGCGAAACATCAGCCGCCCCATCGGAACTCCGTGAACACCCGATCCACAACCACCCGATCCACGAGGAGAACATCATGACCGAGCACCACGCGGTACCGCAGCGGCACACCGATTCGCCGATCGTCGCCGCGGTCGACGGCTCGGCCGTCGGCTACCACGCGGCCGCCTGGGCCGCCGCCGACGCCGCGCTGCGCGACTGCCGCCTGCATCTGGTCACGTCGATCTCGGTCGCGGGCGGGCTGGGTCCCGCACCGATCCTCACCGAGGACGATATGAGCTGGCTGCGCGTGGACGCCGAACGGATCCTCGTCGAAGCCGCCCGCATCGCCCGCGCCGCGACACCGGACCGTACGCCGGTGATCACCACCGAGATCACCACCGACGCGATCATCGGCCATCTGATCGCACAGTCCGATCAGGCACGGGGGATCGTGGTGGGCAGCCGTGGCCTCGGCGCCATCCGGCGCGGCCTGCTGGGGTCGGTGTCCTCCGCGATCATCCGGCACGCGAATTGCCCGGTGACCGTGGTGCATTCGCTCTCGGCGACGGATGCCGTCACGGCGGTGAAGCCGGTTCTCGTCGGCGTCGACGGCACGGCGAACAGTGTGCCGGCGCTCGAACTCGCCTTCGAGGAGGCGTCGCGGCGCAATGTGGGGCTGGTGGTGCTGCACGCGTGGAGCGACCGCAGCAGCGGCCTCGATCCGGCGATCGTCGGCTGGGACGCGATCCGGGAATCCGAGGACGCGGTGCTGGCCGAAACGCTGGCCGGATACTCCGAACGGTATCCGGAAGTGAAGGTGCGTCGCGAAATGGTGCTGGATCGGCCGGTGCGCTCCCTGCTCGATGCGTCGGAGAACGCGCAGCTGGTGGTCGTCGGCAGCCACGGCCGCGGCGGATTCACCGGAATGCTGCTCGGCTCCACCAGCGCGGCATTGGCGCAATCGGTGGAATGCCCCATCACCGTGGTCCGCCAACCGGCCGGAAAGACCGCGTAACGGCAGGTTCGGTAGCAGTCGGCGGGGTGGTCAGCTCAACGGAGCCGACCACTCCAGCCGCGTACCCGGCCGCTGCGAGCCCGCCGGGCCGGGCACGGTGCGGAACGTGCCGCCCAGTGAACGCGCGCGCTCGGCGAGATTGGTCAGCCCGCTGGGGGTGATGTTGTCGCCGATACCGCAACCGTCGTCGGTGACGGTGATCGTCAGGTCGTCCCCGACACCGATCACGACCTCCAGCGTCGTGGCGCCGGCGTAGCGGACGGTGTTGCTGACCGCTTCGCGCACAACGGCTTCCGCGTGGTCGGCCAGCTGCGAACTCACCACCGAGAGCGGTCCGGCCACCCGCAGCGAGTTGCGAATCGGGGTGTCGCCGCACTGCTGGCGGATCGCCTCGTCGAGGCGCTGACGCAAGCGCGTGCTGGTGCCGCCGTGCAGATCGAAGATGGAGGTGCGGATCTCCTGGACCACATCCTGCAGACCGTCGATCGCTTCGGTGAGCCGGGCCTTGACCTCGGGAACTCGGGTGCGGGGTACCGCTCCCTGCAGCGACAGCCCGATCGCGAACAACCGCTGGATGACGTGATCGTGCAGATCCCGGGCGATCCGGTCGCGGTCGGTGAGCACGTCGAGCTCGCGCAATCGCTGCTGCGTGGCGGCCAGCTGCATGGCCAGCGCCGCCTGATCGGCGAAGGCGGCGGTCAATTCCAGCATCTCGTCGTCGTAGGGCGCGGTGTCCTTCGCGCGGACCGCGATGAGGATCCCCTGCGGGGCGTCGCGGGTGTGCAGCGGGACCAGCAGTACCGGGCCGCCGGTGGGGAACAGCGCGGCGAAGTCGAGGTCGCCCACATCGTCGAAACGCAGCGGCTTACGGTCCGTGAAGGCGGTCCCGATGGTGCCGGTGACATCGAGGGAATGCCCGGCGTCGGCCCCCTCACCCGCGGCCTGGTCGACGACCAGCTCGGTGATCTCCTCGGCCGGCACATCCGGGTCGGTCACCGTGGCGAGCAACACCCACTCCGATCCGGTGAGGACCCGCACGTGATCGACCAGATGTGCCAGCACCCGGCCGGGCTCGTCGGCGGCGAGGAATTCCGTGGTCAGATCGCGGGTGGCCTCGATCCAGGCCTGCCTGTTGCGGGCGGCCTCGTACAGCCGGGCATTCTCGATGGCGATGCCCGCGGCGGCGGCGAGCGCCTGCACGATCAGCTCGTCGTCCTCGGTGAACTGCTGCCCGCCGGCCTTCTCGGTGAGATACAGATTGCCGAAGATCTCGTTGCGGATGTGCACCGGAACCCCGAGGAACGTGCGCATCGGCGGGTGGTGGGCCGGGAATCCGACCGACGACGGGTGGTGTGCCAGGTTCTCGAGCCGGATCGGCTTGGGTTGGGTGAAGAGCATGCCCAGCACGCCGTGGCCCTCGGGCAGATCGCCGATGAGTTTGCGGGTCGGTTCGTCGATGCCCTCGTAGATGAACTGCTGCAGGTGTTCGTCGTGGCCGCGGACGCCCAGCGCCCCGTATCGGGCATCGACCAGGTTGATCGCGGCGTGGACGATGGTGCGCAACGTCTCGGCCAGGTCGAGTCCGGCGGTCACCGACAGCATCGCCTCGACCAGACCGTCCATCCGGTCGCGGGAGTCCATGATTTCGTCGACGCGGTCGCGCACTTCGGCGAGCAGCTCGCGCAGCCGTAGCTGCGAAAGGGTGTCGCGCACCGAGTAGCTACCGGCTCGCTGATCATCGGGCATTGTCATCGTCCTGTAATCCACTGTCCGAGTAACGCGAAACATCGGCGTTTACGCTTGCGAAAAGCCTACCGCTCTCCTGTGCGCCGCGACAGATAACGGCAAGTCGGACGGTGGATGCCGCTGCGACGAAGGTCGTTTCGAAGGCCGCCGAAAGGCCCTGGCTTCGACAGACCCCGAGGTAGACGGTCGGATTATGAGGATCTGTTACGGCACATCCCGTCGGAAAGGTGTCGCGCGATGACCCGTTCCAGCGCCACTCGGACACTGCCGGAGGGGCTTTCGTCGGCCGAAGCGGCGCGACGGCTGGCCCGCGACGGCGCCAACACCGTCCCGCGACGGCCGCCGCCGCCGTGGTGGCGGCGAGTGCTGCGCCAGTTGCGCGACCCGTTGATCCTGGTGCTGCTCGTCGCCGTGGTCCTCACGGTGGCGACCGGGGACTGGACCGATATGGCCGTCATCCTGCTGGTCATCGTAGTCAACACGGCCGTCGGCGTCGGCCAGGAGATTCGCGCGCAGCAGGCCATCTCGGCGCTGGAAGAACTGACCGCGCCCACCGCGCGGGTGATCCGCGATCGCGAGCAGCGGCAGATCCCGGCCGCCGACGTGGTCGTGGGCGATGTCGTGGTCCTCGCGGAAGGCGATATCGTCGCCGCGGATGCGAGGGTCGTCGAGGCGGCCGCGCTGATGCTGGACGAGTCGGCGTTGACCGGTGAATCGCTGCCCGTCGACAAGTCGGTCGACGGCGACGCGGAACTGTCGGCCGGCACCGTGGTCGTCAAGGGCCGGGGCACCGCGGTGGTCACCGCGATCGGCGCTGCCAGCGCCACCGGCCGCATCGCCGGACTGCTGGACCGCCGGACCGGTCCGACACCGCTGCAGCGACGTCTGGTCGACATCGGGCGCCTGCTGGCCGCGGTCACGGTCGTGCTCTGCGTGGTGGTGTTCGCGCTGGGAATGGTCCGGCATCAACCGCTGGAACTGATGCTGGTGACCGCGATCAGCCTCGCCGTGGCGGCGGTTCCGGAATCGCTGCCGGCGGTGGTCACCCTCGGGCTGGCGCTGGGCGCGCGCCGCATGGCGGCCCACCGTGCTCTGGTCCGCACGCTTCCCGCGGTCGAGACGCTGGGGTCGGTCACCGTACTGGCGACCGACAAGACCGGAACGCTCACCGAGGGCCGGATGGTCGTCGGAGATATCTGGACGGTGGCGCAGCGGTCGTCGGAGGACGATCCGGCGGTCGTCGAACTGCTGGCGGCCACCGTGTTGTGCAACGACGCGCAGTTCGTCGCACCCACCTCCGAGACGGACGAGACGGCGGTGCTGGGCGATCCCACCGAAGCCGCACTGCTCCGTGCCGCAATGGATGCCGGCATCGACGAACGGGAGTTGCGGAGCCGGCTGCCGCGCGTGGCGGAACTGCCGTTCGACAGCGACCGCAAGCGTATGACGACCGTGCACCGGCTACCGGACGGGACCTACCGCACCGTGTGCAAAGGCGCGCCCGAGGCCGTTGTCCGTGAGGGGCTGGTCGATGCAGGCATGTCGCTGCGCGCCGAGGCGCTGGAACATGCGGCCGCCTTCGCCGGCCAGGGGTACCGGGTGCTGGCGGTCGCCGCGGCGGATCGTCCGGAGGCCCCCGGCGAGGATCCGGAGGACGGCCTGCGCCTGCTGGGACTGGTGGCGATTCTGGATCCTCCCCGGGAGGAGGCCGCCGCGACGGTGGCGGCCTGTCGCCGCGCCGGGATCCGGCCCATCCTGATCACCGGCGATCATCCCGGCACCGCCGCCGCCGTGGCCACCGACCTGGGCATTCTGGCCGGCGGCGACGCCGTCGTCGACGTCCGGAGCGCGAGCGACACCGAACTGGGAAGCGCCGCGGTTTTCGCGCGGGCGACACCGGACCGCAAACTCGACATCATCAACACCTTGCAGGCCGGCGGCCAGATCGTCGCCATGACCGGGGACGGGGTCAACGACGGGCCGGCGCTGCGGCGCGCCGATATCGGCGTGGCGATGGGGCGGCGGGGCACCGAGGTGGCACGGCAGGCCGCGGACCTCGTGCTGGCCGACGACAATCTCGACACCCTGGTGGTCGCCGTCGAGGAGGGCCGCCGCGTCTACGCGAACATCCGGCGTTTCCTGATCTACGGCCTTTCCGGTGGGGCGACGGAAATCGCGGTCATGCTGTTCGGTCCGCTGTTCGGACTCGCGCTGCCGCTGCTGGCCGCCCAGATCCTGTGGGTCAACCTGCTCACCCACGGTCTCACCGGAGTCGCGCTGGGCGGTGAACCGGCCGATCCGGCGATCATGCGGCGCTCGCCGCGCCCGCCCGCGCAGAGCATCCTCGGCGCGGGCCTGTGGCAGCGGATTCCGCGCATCGCGTTCGTGCTCACGGTGGTCACCCTCGCGGTGGCGGTGTGGGCGCACCACACCGACCGGCCCTGGCAGACGATGGCGTTCTTCACCCTGGGGGTCACTCAGCTCGGCGTGGCGCTGGGGTCGCGCACGCGCCCGTGGTCGACGGCCAATCCGCTGCTGCCGGTGGCGATTGCGGTCTCGTTCGCGCTGCAAGTCGCCGCGGTGTATCTGCCGCTGCTGCAGCGGCTGCTGGAAACCGAGGCACTGAGCTTCACCGACCTGCTGGTGGTGAGCGGCCTCTCGGTATTCGGGTACGCCGCCGTCCGGATGGATCGGTTTCTGCATCCGGGATCGGAGCGTGAAGCCGGCGCCGGTTCGAGCCGGAGTGGCCTCACCGCCCGGTGAAGGTCAGCACCTCGTCGATATCGCGGCGCGGGGTCGACGGCGGAGTCGGCTCGTCCGGCGGCGGGCTGCCGATGCGGACCAGGACCTGCGGGTAATCGTGATGCGGGAGCAGCGCGGCCAAGGCGCGACGACCCGCCGGCACCTCCGTGAGGTGGGTGACCGGGCAGGTGCCCAGCCCCGCTGCGGTGCATTCGAGCAGTACCGCGGACAGCGCCTCGCCGGTGCGGAGCCAGTACTCGCGCGAATCCTCCGGAGAGCTGATCGCGACGAGCCGGGCGTGATCGAGGCGACCGGGCCGGCGCTCCGAATGCGGGGCGGCGGGGAACGGCCGGGCGACGTCGACGCGCGCGAGTTCGGCGGCGGAGATCAGACCGCTACCCGGAATCCCCTCGGTTTCCTCGAAATTACCTGCCCACCACAGCAATTCGTCCTGATACATCCAGTCGTCCCGGCGAGCCGCGGAGGCGGCGCGCGAGATCGCGGCCACCCGGGCGCGGACGTCGCCGGCGAGTTCGTCGAAATCGAGCCCGTGCGGCGTGACGAGAGCAGACAGCGTGGGCGCCACTTGCTCCCAGTGCCTCGGCGCGTCCATCGGCAGCCGGTCGGTGTATCGGTGGGTGATGGCCGCCGCGCGATGCGGGATTCCGTTCGGAGGGTCACCCCAGGGCCGGAATTCCAGGACCGCCATCAGGCCGGGCCGCTGCGGATCGGGCATCCGCACGATATCGGTATGCCAGTCGCGGGCGGCGAACGCGGTGCGAGCGTGGTGCAGCACCGTGCCGCAGCTGATCACCTGTTCGCGGCCGTGCGGGTCGGCGCCGGACAGGACGCGATCGGGATCGGTGTACAGGAGCAGCCGATGGCGGTCGAATATCCAGCGCCAGGGTTGCGTGTTGTGGACCGAGGGTGCTCGCTGCGCCAGCTCGACCACTGCCGCGACCGTCCGGTCGTCGGGCCTGTCGACGATTGTCGAGTGCTTTGCCGTGGTCATGGTGTCCAGTCTCACAATCGTGAGGCGGCCCGACTACGGGCGTTGATCCCGCCGAGTGGGGCCGATGGTCACCGGCGCGCGCCGCGCTACTCCGCCGGAGTCCTCGAATGCAGTTTGGTGGCGTAGACCGCTGCCTGGGTGCGGCGCTGCATACCCAGTTTGGCCAACAGCCGCGAGACGTAGTTCTTGACGGTCTTCTCGGCGAGGAACATGCGGTCGGCGATCTCGCGATTGGTGAGGCCCTCGCCGAGCAGATCGAGCAGTTTGCGTTCCTGCTCGGTCAGCGTCGCCAGCGGGCCGTCGGGCTCGGTGCCGTGGCGCAGCTGCTCCATCAGTGCGGCGGCGGCGCGGTTGTCCAGCAGCGATTTACCGGCGCCGACGTCCTTCACCGCGCGGGCCAGTTCCATGCCCTTGATGTCCTTGACCACATAACCGCTGGCACCGGCCAGAATCGCGTCGAGCATGGCGTGCTCGTCGGTGAAGGAGGTGAGGATCAGGCAGCGCAGCCCGTCAACCTTGGACAGCAGCTCCCGGCACAGTTCGATGCCGTTGCCGTCGGGAAGGCGGACATCGAGCACCGCGACATCGGGGCGCAGCGCGGGGATGCGGGCGAGGGCCTGGGACACCGATCCCGCCTCGCCGACGACCGACAACTCCGGGTCGCCGTCGAGCAGGTCACTCAGCCCGCGACGGACGATTTCGTGGTCGTCGACCAGGAACACCTTGATCATGGTGAGTGCGTCCAATCGAAGTAGCGATGAATGTACTCACCATAATCGCCTGATCAGTGCCTCAGCATGGACGAAAGTCCCTTTCCTGGTTGCTGAGACCGTTGCGAGGCCGTTGCCGAGACCTGAGCGTCGACCTACGCCTCGCCGGGCACGGTCGCGGCCGTCCCGTTGAGCTCGCTGCCGAGCAGCACCGCGCGCAGCGGCTCGGGCACCACGGCGAGTACATGGTCGAGATGCCCGGGGGAGAACACATCGGACAGCGCGATCGTCACCGCACCGATCAGCGCCACCGCCTCGTCGGGGGATACGCCCGCCTCTTGGGCGAACGCGTCGACGAAGGTCGTGACGTCGTGGTGCACCGGCACATGGGCGGGCACCCAGCCCTCGTAGAAGATGCCGCGGAGCAATTCGGGCAGCTGGGCGCTGAAATGCGCGGCGACGGGAACGTCGAGGCGATCACGCACGGTGTGCAGCCAGGCGCGCAGCGCACGCAGCGCGAAGGTGCGGTCCTCGGTGGCCAGCCGGTCGGCGACGGTTCGCAACCACGTGTGGGCGGTGTTCAGGGCCGGCGCGAACGGATCATCGTGGTAGGTCATGAGTATCGGCTTTCGACGAGAGGGTCGGTGGCGCCGGCGTACCGGATGGTTCCGGTGCGCCGAGGAGACGGATACCGGTCACGATGGTGGGTTCGATCTCGACGACCGCATCCATGGTCGCCGCTATCCATGGTCGCAGCAGCCGCTCGTATCGCGCCACGCGGTACGGATCGGCGACCGGCCGCGCCAGGCCGGTCACCACGACCGACCAGCCGGTGCGGGTGCCGGGGTCGATCTCGTCGGCCTCGTAGGCGACGACCACTCCGGGATCGGCCCGGATCGCCGAGGTGAGCCGGGACGTGAGCCGGGTGCGCACGACCACGCGCCCGTCGTCTTCGACGAAATGGTTGACCGGGCGAATGGCCGGTAGTGCGTCGCGCGTGAAAACAACTCGGCCGTAAGCGATTCCGGCCAGCAGCCGCATCGCCTCGGCGCGGTCGAGGGCGACTGTGGAGTTGGGTGCGCCGTCGTCGGTGCGGTCGGGCGGAATCACGATGCGGTACCTCTCGAGGGCTGAGCGTCCGGTCTGTCCATGCCACCACCGCGCGTGCGGTGCTGGTAGGGGCGAAGGTCCACCACTGAGAGGCCTTCGCGGATCATCGCCGCGAGGTGATGAATCCGTAGTGACCGTCGTAGCGGTGATAAAACACGCAGCCGCGGTCGAGTTCGCGATCGCGGTAGAAGAGGAACGGCGAACCGCTCAACTGCAGCCGGGCCAGGGCCTCCGCCCGGTCGAGAACCGGGGCCGGGGCATCGGCGACGGTGAGCGGCAGATTCGCCGAATCGGCGGTCGCCGCGCGCTCGTCGAGCCGAATCAACCGATAGTGCCCGCCGGTGGTGCGCGCGAGCACGCTTTCGGTCTCCGCGCCGGACTCGGCGAACAACCAGAAGTCGTAATCCATCAGCGCCATATCGGCCGCGGCCTCCGCCGCCGTGCGGTCGAGCAGATGAAAACACTTGGTGCGCACGATCTTCCGCTGCGTGACCGGGCGGAGATAGAGCAGTGTGGCGGCCGGTGGTTCACACCGCTGTCGCTGTGTCGCGCCACCGCCGATCGGCATGCGCAGCCGGGCGCGCGTCCGTGTCTGCAGCAGATCCACCGCGTCGCGCGCCGTTGCCCCCGTCACCTGCACTCGCAGCGCTCGCTCCGCGACGATGTCCGCCTGTGCCACGAACGGATTCGCCAGCGCCGACTCGCGATGGTCGGCCAGGCGGACCCGGATCGACGCCACCGGCGACGGTGCACAGCGCGCGGCGTCGCCGATGCGCCGTCGCGCATACTCACCGAACATGCTGGGGACTCGGTCACCGAGCCGGATGTCGACGGTGGGCAGGTGGTACCCGGGGCCCTGGACGTCGGATTCGGCGCGGCGGACGGTGCCGCGCCGAGCGCCCGGCGCGGTGCTCGCGAAGTTCATGGTCACGCTCCTTCGCGTCGATACCACCGCATTCCCGGTGCTGCCGGACAGGGCCGAAGGTCACCGGCCGCCGGGCGTTGTGCTGCAACGCATCAGGCGTCGACGGCGGGTTCCGTGGTGTCCGGCGGCCCGGAATAGGGGCTCTGCATCGCGGCGAAGCCGGGCGTGGAGGCCACGATGACGAGTGCGTCGAACAGCTGTTTTCCCTCCCGGGGCCCCGGAATCTCCGTCAGTACCGGACCGGAGAAGCCACGGCCGTCGATCACGACGATGGGGCTCCCGCTCCGGTCTCCGAGCGCCTGCTGGCTGTGTCGGTGCGCGTCGGCGACGGACTCGTCCAGAGTCATATCCTCCGCGTCGTCGGCCAGGGCGGGGTCCATCCCGGCGCGGGTGAGCATGGTTCGCATCGTCTCGTCGCTGATCGGTTCCCGGCGCGTGTGCGCCACGGTGCCGAACTCGTGATACAGCCGGGTGAATCCCTCGACGCCGTACAGTCGCGTCGCGGCGGCGAAGACCCGCCCGATCCGGCGGGATCGCTCGAGCATCGGGCGGTGATCGGCGTCCACCTCGTGCCCCTCGTTGAGGACGGCGAGACTCATCTGCCGCAGGGTGACGCGAGCGCCGGCGTCCGCGGCCGCCGTTTGCAGCCAGCGGGCGGTCACCCAGCTGAACGGGCAGACCGGGTCCACGTACAGGGCGATATCCGTCATGTCGTCTCCTTTCGCATCCATGGCCGGTGTACCCGCCTGTGGGCAAGCGCACCTTTGCGTCCTGTATACCCCCTGGGGTATGTTGTCCGCTATACGAAATATACCCCCTGGGGTATCGAAGGGAGGCGTGATGACCGAATCGCAGGTCGTGTCACCGCCGGCGGCCACCACGCGTGGCTCCGGCGGGATGCTGGGCAGGTTGGGGGCCGCCATGGCCGGCCACACCCGGATAGTGTTCGGGGTCTGGCTGCTCGTGCTGGTCGCGCTCGGAGCCGCGGCGCCGAGCGTGTTCAATTCCCTCGCGGGCGCCGGCTGGCAGGCCAACGGGTCGGATTCGGTGCGGGTGCGCGAGTTGGCGCAGCAGCACTTCGGCGGCAATTCGTCGGCCGCGGTGCAGGTCGTGGTGCACTCCGACACCCGGACCGTCGAGAGTCCGGAAGTGCAGTCGGTGCTCGGCCGGATGACCGCGATCTTCGCCGGTGATTCCCGATTCGGCGAGGTGGTGGCGCCCCAGCCGGGGATGTCGATCAGCCCCGACGGGCATACGGGAATCCTCATCGCCGGCGCCGCGGCCTCGACCGATGACATGGTGAAGGCGGTCGATGCGCACAAGGACGCGCTGACGGCGTTGTCGGGCAACGGAGTCGAGGTCTATCCCACCGGCGCGTCGGCGTTGTGGAGCGACTTCAACAAGGCCAATCACGATGCGATGCTGAAGGCCGAGATGTTCTCCTGGCCGGTGACCCTCGCCATCATGGTGGTCGCCTTCGGCTCGCTGGTGGCGGCCGGACTGCCGTTGCTGCTCACTCTGGCCGGCTTGATCGCCTCGGCCGGTGGGCTGGTGCTGCTCAACCACGTGACGCCGATTTCGGTGTGGGCCATGAACTTCGCGATGATGTTCGCCCTGGCGCTGGGCATCGACTACGCCCTGTTCATCGTCGCCCGCTTCCGCGGCGCGCTCGCGGCGAGTTCCGATCCACGCGCGGCGGTGGCCGAGACCATGAGCACGGCGGGTAAGGCCGTGGTGCTGTCCGGGCTGACGGTGCTGGTGAGCCTGTCGGCGGTGCTGATCGTGCCGGCTCCGGCGGTGCGGACGATGGCCGTCGGGATCATGTTCGCGGTGGCGTTCGTGCTGCTGGCGACGCTGACCCTGTTGCCGGCCGCGCTGGGCGCGCTGGGTGGCCGGATCAATGCCGGGTCGCTGCCTCGCATCGGCCGCCAGCATCACCGCTCACCGCGGTTCGCGGCCTGGGGCCGGATCCTGCACGACCGGCCGTGGCCGTTCGCGATCGCCGCACTGCTGGTCCTGATCGCGCTCGCGATCCCGGTGACCGGATTGAAGGTCGCGATGCCGTCGATCCAGGTCGTGCCCTCGGACGCGCCGGTTCGTCAGGGCTACGAACTGGTGCAGGCACAGATGGGCGAAGGCGCTCCCGGAATGTTGCAGATCATCGCGCCCGCAACGGAATCCGGTGCGGTGGCGAACGCCGCCTCGGCGGTCGACGGCATCGCGATGGTCACCCCGCCGCAACTGTCCCGCGACGGAAGCGGACTGGCCATGATGCAGGCACTGCCGAACGTCGACCCCTCCGACGGGCGGATGACAACGATCCTCGATCACCTGCGAGACCGGCTGCCGGCCGGAGCGCTGGTGGGCGGTGCGCCCGCGGAGAATCTGGATCTGCAGCACGCTCTGAACCACTACTTCCCGATCATCGTGGGAATCATCCTGGTGCTGGGCTTCGCCCTGCTGCTGGTGGCATTGCAGGCTCCGCTGATCGCGGCGCTGGGCACGGTGGTGAGTCTGCTGTCGACGGCCGCGGCGTTCGGAGTGGCGAAACTGATCTTCCAGGACGGGCACGGGGCCGGCCTGCTCGGTTTCACCCCGCAGGGATTCCTCGACGGCTGGGGTCCGGTGTTCTTCTTCGCGATGATCTTCGCCATCGCGATGGACTACACGGTCTTCCTGCTGGCGACGGCGAAGGAGCATTACGAGCGCTCCGGCGATCCGAGTCACGCCCTGGTGGACGGACTGGCCCATTCCGGCCGGGTGATCTTCGCGGCCGCGGCGGTCATGGTGGCGGTGTTCTTCACCTTCTCGCTCGCCGATCCGCTGCCGCCCAAGGAGATGGGCATCATCCTCGGCGTGGCCGTGTTGCTGGACGCCGTCGCGGTGCGACTGGTGCTGCTGCCGGTCCTGCTGCGGCTGACCGGGCATCGTGCCTGGGCATCGCCGCGGTGGTTGCGCCGGATGCTCCCGTCGATCAGCTTCGCGCATGACTGACGCCACAACCCTCCGGCATACCCCCAGGGGTATGCTGGAGGGGTAGGCGACGAGAGGACGGACAGCCATGGTCGGCAACGAGGAAACGATCGCACAGGTACTCAACCGGTTGCGCCGCGCCCAGGGGCAACTGGGCGGTGTGATCGCCATGATCGAGCAGGGACGCGACTGCAAGGACGTCGTCACCCAGCTCGCGGCCGTGTCGCGGGCCCTGGACCGGGCCGGATTCAAGATCGTCGCGACCGGCCTGCGTGAATGCCTCACCGGCGAGAGCGCCGACGGCGCCGAACCGATGAGCGAAGCCGAACTCGAGAAACTGTTTCTCGCCCTCGCCTGAAAAGCGAAGGCGCCCAACCTATCCGGAAGTGAACGCATGCCGAACCTACCTCGCCACCAAGGCTGGTCCATCGCCCGCGTCGTCCCGCTGCTGGCCGGCACCATCGTGCTGATCAGTGTGGTCGCGGCTGCGGCATGGTCGGGCTGGTGGCTCGTTCTCACCGGGTTCGTCGGCGCGAATCTGCTGCTGTACGGCGTTGCGGGCTGGTGCCCGGCGACCCTGCTGCTACGGCGGCTGGGCCTGCCGGCCACGGCCGGTTGCGCCGTTTCGCGGACCTGACCCGGTTCACCACCCCCATCGAAAGGAAAGCGGGCGATCATGAATCTGGCGATTTCCACCACGCTGCACACCGACCGGTTCGACGAGGCCGTGGAACGGACGCGGGCCGCACTGGCCGAGCAGGGTTTCGGAGTGCTGACCGAGATCGATATGGCCGCGACCCTCAAGGCCAAACTCGGCGAAGACATGGAGGACTACCGCATCCTCGGAGCGTGCAACCCGCCGCTGGCGCATCGCGCGGTCGGCGTCGACCGCCGCATCGGATTGCTGTTGCCCTGCAATGTGATCGTGCGGCGCGACCCCGACGATGCGGGCGTCGTCATCGTCGAGGCGATGGATCCCGAGGTCATGGTGCAGGTCACCGGCGATTCGGACCTGGAACCGATCGCGACCGAGGCCGCCGCGAAACTCCGCGGCGCCATCGACGCTCTCACCCGGGCCTGACGGCCTCTGCCCGGCGACCGCGGACCGGCCGGATCCGAAGCGTCAGATCGACCGGTCCAGCGCGGACCAATCGAAGGTCCCGTCCGTGATGCTGCGCGACAGCGTCGTCAGGGCCATCCCGTGCTCGCGGGCGTGTGCCTGGAGCAGAGCGGCGGCCCGGTCGGTATCGGTATCCAGCCGTCCGGCCGCCATGCCGACGGCGTGCTCGTACCGGACGCGTTCGTCGAAGGCGGCGAGGACGCGCCCGGCCAGCATGTCCGACCGGGCCTCGTCGCTGTCCTGGCACAGCGACAGCGTCGTCAGATCGGCCACCGTCTGCACCACGGCACGGTGGTCCTCGCCGAATTCGGTCGGCTCGCGGTAGAACAGCGCCAGACTGCCGACCGGCCGGGTTCCCAAAATCATGGGCGCCGCGCAGATCGCCCGGTATCCGACGGCCGGCGCATCCTGTGACAGGGCCGGCCACCTGTCGTCGTCGCCGACGTTCTCGACGCCGACCATCCGCAGGGACGACATACTGCGGCTCCACGGGCCGTCGTCGGCGTGATTCTCCAGCAGCCGGACCAGATCTCGGTGCTCGTCGGGCGCCGTGAGCACCCGTACGACACCGCGAGGGTCGAGGACGACCACAGCCGTGGCGGCCGCGTTCAACACGTCGGAGCACAGGCGGGTGACCATCGGAAGCGTGTCCGCGAACCGGGCGTCGCGAACGAGGTCGGCGGTGATCCGCGCCAGCGGGCGGGCCAACCGTTGCCGCACGGCGCTCTGCTCGGTCACAGGGGTAAGCTTACGATCCTGTTGCGGGGGTCGGGAGTCACCGGTCATTCGCTCGCTCCGTCGAGATCGACGCGTCGTTCCAGGACACTTCGCGCCACGTCGAGCAGCGGACTGTTCGTAGCGAAGGCGAACGCACGCAGGCGCAGAAATGCCTCGTCCAGAGGAATGCCCATTCGAGCGGCGACCACTCCTGTCGCCATATTCACGTCACGATGTGTGGTCGCGATCGGCACGGCTCCCGGCGCGCGCGCGACGAGACCCTCCAGCAGGGTGTAACTGATCAGATCGGCGAGCAGTGTCGCATCGATCTCGGCGCGAGCCGGCACGTCGCCGGGCTCGCATCGATACAGGTCCAGGGCGCCGATCCGGATACCGCCGACCCGCAGAGGTAACGCGACGACCGCGCACAACCCGAGCCGCGCCACCTCGTTCGCATACATCGGCCACCGCTCGAAATCTCTCGTCCCGGCACGCGCCCGCACGGTGTCACCGGTGGTGAACGCCGTGAAACCGGGACCTTCCCCGAGCACCATCTCGACGTCCTCGATCTGTTCGGCGACCGAATCGCTGTAGCCGATGACCTCGACGACCGCACCGGCGGAATGCAATGCGACCGCGACGGAATCGACCCCCGTCAGCACGTCGCGACATGCCACACAGACTTGATATCCCCAATCGTCGGCGCGGCGCGGGCGGCCGATCGCGGCCACCGCCGCCTCCAGTCGGCCCCCAGATCGCTCGTCCACCGGTACTTCCTGGCTCCCCACCATACTGTTCGCGCTGACGAATCGACGTTTCCGGGCTCGGGGTGCGCCGACCGTGCCTGTGCACCCGAGACTAGTCACCCGGCGCCGCGGTGCCGACCGTTCTCCGGCACCGGTTCCCTTTCGGTGACCCAAGGCTCCTTGTCGACGACGGCCGCCCGGGACCAAGGACTCTCCTCCGGCGGTGACGTCCGTTATCTTCGAGCTCATGAATCTCGAGACGCCGGCCGACCTGCGCCGCCGGCTCGGTCTCGGCGACGCGGTGGTGATCGGGCTCGGTTCGATGATCGGGGCGGGTATCTTCGCCGCGCTCGGCCCGGCCGCCGCCGCGGCCGGATCGGGATTGCTGATCGGCCTGGCGATCGCGGCCGTCGTCGCTTACTGCAACGCCACCTCCTCGGCGCGGCTGGCCGCGCGCTATCCCGCCTCCGGCGGAACCTACGTCTACGGCCGGGAACGCCTGGGGGAGTTCTGGGGTTACCTCGCCGGCTGGGGCTTCGTCGTCGGTAAGACCGCCTCGTGCGCGGCGATGGCGCTCACGGTCGGTGCCTACGCCTGGCCCGATCATGCGCACGCGGTGGCCGTCGCGTCGGTGGTCGCGCTGACGGCGGTGAACTATCGGGACGTGCAGACGTCGGCGCTGCTGACCCGGATCGTCGTCGCGCTGGGCGATCGGTGCGGTGATCTACCTCGCGCGCCGGTCTCGCGCGCGGTAGCGCCGGTCAGCCCGCGCCGTCGGTGACGCGCAGGATCTCGTGCAGCGGCAGCCGCGGCGTCGGCTCCGGGTGCGGTTGGTTCTCCGGAGCCCGCCCGACGCGAATCAGTACCTGCGGGAAGGCGTTCCGGCCGATCAGCCGCGTGACGACGCTGCGACTGCGCGGAACCTCCGTGAGATGGGTGAGCGGACAGGTGGCGTAGCCGGCGAGGGTGCATTCGAGCAGGACGGTGGACAGCACCCGCCCGCAGGCCAGCCATTCGGCGGGGCTGTCGCCGTAGGTCGACAGCACGAGGATCTTCGACCGGTCGGCGCGCACCTCGGTGCGGCGTGGTTCGCCGGTGACCGTGGGCAACCTCCGCCCGACGTCGACGCGCCCGCGTTCCTCCTCGCTCACCAGCGCGTCGCGGGGGACGCCGGTATCTGCCACCACATGTCCTGTCCACCAATGCAATTCGGCGTGATAGTCGGCGTCGTAGCGGCGCACCGAAGCGGTCAGCTCCGAGGCCCGGGCCAGTTCGGCGCGACTGTCGTCGGGCAGGACGTCGACGATGGCGTCCTCGGGGTCGAACACCGTGCGCAGGACGGTCTCGAACGGCTCCCAGCCCTCCGGTTCGTCGAACGGGAGCCGGTCGGTGTACCGGCGCGCCATGGCGTCGACGCGTTCGCGGTCACCGTCGGTGATGTACGGCGAGGGCTCGAAGCGCACATCGGCGAGGTGGGTGCGGTCGTTGGGGTTCGGGAAGGTCGCCACGATCGTGCGCCACCCCTGGGCGGCCATCGCCGCGCGCAGGTGGTCGAGCACGATGCCGCAGCTGATCACGAGCTGTCGGCCGGTGCTGTCGGTGGTCGGCAACATGCGCTCGTGCACGCTGAACAGCCGCAGTTGCGCACCGTCGAACGTCCACCGCCACGGCTGGCTGTTGTGCAGCGACGGCGCACGGCCGGCCATCCGGACCGCTGTCTCGACGACGTCGCGTGTGGGCACTGTGTTCATATGTCGACGGTAGGTTCGCGCCGCGCGTGGCGGAGGGGCCGTTGGTCCCGAGGTACCGCGACCATGGTCCGCGCCGGCGACCTCACGGCTGCCGGCCCTCGCCATCGTGCACGCACCGTTCGAGCAGCAGCCGGCGCTCGGCGGCGGCCACCGTGCGGCGGGCGTTGCGGACCGCGTCCGGGGTGACCGAAATCGAGGTGATCCCCGCCGCGACGAGATGTTCGGCGAACTCGGGCCGGGTGGACGGGGCCTGCCCGCACAGCGACGACGTGATGCCCAGTTCGCGTGCGGAGGTGACGATGCGCCGGATGGCGTGCAGGACGGCCGGATCCGATTCGTCGAACAGTTCGGCGCATTCCTCGGAATCGCGGTCCACACCGAGGATCAGCTGGGTGAGATCGTTGCTCCCGATCGATACCCCGTCGATCCCGAGCCGCACGTATTCGGGCAGCCAGTGCACGACCGACGGCACCTCGGCCATGATCCACCGGTGCATGCTCCGGTCGTGGCCCAGCGGCGAGGCGTCCACCAGTTCCAGGCACGCGGCCAGCTCCCAGCGGGTGCGAACGAACGGGATCATCAGATGCAGATTCGGGGTGTATTCGCGCACGCGTGCCAGCGCCGCCAGTTCGAGCCGGAACACGTCCGGTTCGTGGACGTAGCGATAGCAGCCGCGGTAGCCGATCATCGGGTTGCGTTCGTTCGGCTCGAAACCTTCGCCGCCGGTGAGCGTGCGAAATTCGTTGCTGCGCAGGTCCGTCGCGCGGTAGACGACCGGCCGCGGGGCGAAGGCCACGGCGATGCGCCGCAGGGATTCGGCCAGGGTGGAGACGAACTCGTTCTCGTCGCCGGCGGCGATCACCGCGCGGGGATGGCGGCCGCCCAGCGCGCGCGTCAAGAGGGTTTCAGCGCGTAGCAGGCCGACGCCGTCGACATCGGAATCGGCGACGCGCTCGGCGATTTCGGGCAGAGCGAGATTGACATAGATCTTCGTTCCGGTGGTTTCGGTCACCGAAACCGCCGCCGGCGCGGTGGTGGCCGCGGCGGGCGCGGCGACGGCCGCTGTCGCGGCGGTCTGCTCGTCCGGGCTGTCCGCCCGAATCCGGCCGGCCTTGGCGTCCACGACGATGCGCTGACCGTCGTGCAGGGATGTGGTGGCGGTCCGCGCGCCGACGATGCAGGGGATGCCCAGTTCGCGGGCCACGATCGCGGCGTGACAGGTCATGCCGCCGCTGTCGGTGACCAAGGCCGCCGCCCGCGAAATGGTCGGCAGCCAGTCTGGGTTCGTCATCGGCGCGACCAGGACCTCGCCGTCGCGCAATGCCGATCCCTCGGCGGGTGAGTGCAGGATGCGCACGGCGCCGCGAGCTCGTCCGGGAGCCGCCGGCAGGCCCTGCAGCAGCACGGCGGCGGGCGTCGGTTCCGTTGTCGCCGAGGGTAATTCGTCGGGCAGGGTGGTGATCGGCCGCGACTGCACCAGCCACAGCCGCTGGTCGTCGAAGGCCCACTCGACATCCTGCGGACTGCCGTAGTGCTGCTGGACCTCGAGCGCCAGGCGCGCGACCGCGGTGGCCTCGTCGGTGGTCAGTACCGGCCGATGCGCTTCGTCGTCCGGGATGTCGACGCGGCGGTCACCGTCCTCGCCGGCGAAGATCGCGAAACTTTGCGCACCCCTGCGGGATTCCGTCAGCGTCGGGCCGTCCGCCGCGAACACGTAGGTGTCGGGCTCGACCGCACCGGATACCACCACCTCGCCCTGTCCGCGCGCGGCGTCGATGACGACGCGGTCGCGCCTGCCGGTGGTCGGGTCGGCGGTGAACGCCACGCCGGCGCACCGGACGGTCACCATCTGCTGCACGACCACCGCCATCTCCGGCCGCCGGTCCATGCCGCGGCGGGCGCGGTAGGTGAGAACGCGCGGAGTGAACAGGGAGGCCCAGCATTGCCGGACCGCCTCGAGCAGTTCGGCGTCGCCGCGAATATTGGTGCGCGAGAGGTTCATTCCGGCGAAGGAGGAATCGGCGCTGTCCTCGCCCACCGCCGAGGACCGGACCGCCACGCGCACCCGGTCGCCGAGCCGGTGGTAGGCGCCGACGATCGCCTCCTCGATAGCCCCGTCGATCCGGGTCTCGTGCACCAGGTCGCGCATGCGCGAACACAGTCGGTCGAGCTCGCCGCGGCCCGCGTCGTCGGTGGCGACGGCGCTGCGCAGCGCCTCGGCATGCAGCGAGTCGAGCTCGGACCCGTGCGGCCCGTCGGCGACGGCGGTCTCGTAGGTCGATCGCAGGATCACGAATCCCGGCGGCACCGGGAGTTTCGCGGCGACCATCTCACCGAGATTCGCCCCCTTCCCGCCCACTTGGCCATCATCGCTGAGCCGAATATCGTTCAGACTTGCCACGTAGTCGCCCATCACGGCTCCGATCTGCTGAAAGTGTCTCGATGCCCAGACTCGCGCGTCGCGGCGGCCGGGAACATGGTCGAAGGTCCTCGATCCGGCCGCCCACCGCCCCGGATCACAGACCGCTGGGGTAGGTGTCCGGTGTGCTCGCGGCGGTCCATCGGTGTGACGGTTCCAGCGGCCGCAGGGCGGTGGTCCGGTCGATGTGGATGATCGCGTCGTAGCGGTCGGCCGGCCGCGAGTGGAAGTAGTGGCTGTGCCGCTCGGTGGTCGGCTGATAGATCACGCCGATGGCGCGTTCGAGCCGCGGGTCGCGCAGCAGTTCGGTGGCTGCGCCGGCCGTATCGGTGCGGATCAGGAAGCTGTCGCGTCCGGTGTCGTGCAGCAGCTCCTCGACGCTGCTGCGCAGGGCCGGGCGGACGTCCTTGCACTCGGCGTCGCCGTCCCATTCACTCGCCGCGGTCACGGTGCCGTGGCTGGTGGTGAAACCGATGGTGCGGCAATCGTTTCCGTGGCGTTCGCGGACGAGCTGTCCCAGTGACAGCTGGCCCTCGGCGCCCATTTCCGTCGCGCGGGCGTCGCCGATATGGGAATTGTGCGCCCAGACCACCACTCGCGCGGGAGTGCCGTCGCGCCCGAGGTGGCCGGCCAGCGCGTCGAGGGTGTCGGCCATATGCTCGTCGCGCAGATTCCACGACGACACCCGATCGCCGAACATCGCCCGGTAGTAGGCCTCGGCGTTGCGGACCGTCCACGCGTTGCGCAACGCGTCGAACGAGGCCTCGCCGTCGCCGGCCTGTCGATGCGCCGCGGCGTTGCGTTGCAGGTCGACCAGCTGCCGCACCACCTCGGCCTGACACGAATGGCCCGCACCGAATGCGGCGCCGAATCCGTAGGCCTGCCCGTCGTGGTCGCTGGTGCGATCGAAACAGGCGTAGCGGTGCTCGGCGCGCTGCGCCGCGGCGGGATCGACCTGCCGCAGATAGTCGATCACGTGCCGCATCGAACGGTGCATGCTGTACAGGTCGAGCCCGTAGAACCCGGCCTGCGGCGCACCGATCCGGCGCTGATAGTCGTTGTGCAGCCGCAACCAGCCCACGAAATCGCGGACCACGGTATTGCGCCACATCCAGGTGGGGAAGCGTTCGAACCCGCGCAGCGCGAGCGTGGGGGAGGAGTCGTCGATGCCGCGGACGAAGCGATCGACGAGGTGGGCGTCGGGCCAGTCGGCCTCGGCGGCGACCGCGGTGAACCCCTTCTCCGAGATGAGCCAGCGCGTGATGGCCGCGCGGGCGGCATAGAACTCGTGGGTGCCGTGCGAGCTCTCGCCGATCAGGACGAACCGGGCATCGCCGATGAGCTCGTCCAGCACGTGGTGCGGCGGCACGCCTTCGGGAGCCTCGATCGCGGCGGCATCGATCACGGCGGCGGGATCGGTGAGGGTGGCCGAATCGGTGCCGGTGGCCGCCGCGTCGACGGTCGGCGTCGTCAGCAGTTGCCGCACCTCGTCGTCACCGACCTGGGCGAAATCCCAGAACGACTCGCCGACCGCGAGGAACGGCGACGGCATGGTGGCACAGACCATCTCGTCCACCAGCGCGTCGAACTCCCGGCAGGTCGATTCGGGGGCGGCCGGCACCGCGACCACGATGCGGTCGGGCTCCCCCGCGCGAATCGCTTCCACCGCCGCGAACATGGTGGCTCCGGTCGCCAGACCGTCGTCGACGAGGATCACCGTGCGGCCGGCGATCGGCGCCGGTGGCCGGTCATCGCGATAGGCGCGTTCCCGCCGGGCCAGCTCCGCCGCCTCTTCTCGTGCGACGGATCGGATCTGTTCGGCGGTCACGTGCAGTCCGCGGATCGCATCGTCGTTGACGACGATCCGGCCGTCGGGTGCGAGGGCGCCGATGGCGAATTCCGGATGTCCCGGTGCCCCGAGTTTGCGGACGACGAGCGTGTCCAGTGGCGCGTGCAGGGCGGCGGCGACCTCCCAGGCCACCGGTACCCCACCGCGCGCGAGGCCGAGGACGACGACACCGGAGTGGTCGCGGTAGTGCTCGAGCAGTCCGGCCAGCACACGACCGGCCTCGCGGCGGTCGCGGAAGATCGGCTGCGAGGAATCACGCAGGACAGGTGCTGCCGTCATGGCTGTGGCCTCCGGGAGTGAGTAGTAGTGACCGGCGGATGGGAGGCGGGCGCGGGTCCCGGTCTCGTGGCGGCGCTGCCGGCGGGCAGGCCGAGCGCGGAGCGGTCGCAGGCGGTCGCCAGATCGGTGGCGGTGACGACGCCGGTCAGCCGGCCGGCCGGGTCGACCACCGTGATGGCATCGAGTTTGGGGCGCAGCACGACCCGGGTGGCGACATCGGCGAGCAGATCGTCCTGTCCGACGATCGCGGCTGTGCGTAACGGACGTGCGACCGAGCGCAGAAAGGTCGTGTCACGAGCCGGTACGGCGGTCGTCGTGAGATCCGACCAGGCGACGACACCGATCGGATGGCCGACGGCGTCGACGACCGGAAATATGCTGTGCCCGGTCTGCGGTGCGCTGGAGGCCAGCAGCTGGGTGATCGTCCAGTCGCCCGGCACCGCCATCGGATTCGCGGTCATGACCTCGCGAACGGTGGTGTTGCCCAGCCGGTGCCGCAGCCCCGCTGCCGCGAGTTCGCTGTTGGCGGCGGTCTGCAGGAACCAGCCCAGCAGCATCAGCCACAGCCCGCCGAACTGGCGGAACACGATGATGTCGACGGCGCCCAGCACGACGAGCACGGTGCCGAGCAACCGGCCGCCGCGCGCGGCCACGGTGGTGGCGCGCAGCCGGTCGCCGGTCCGCCACCAGACGACGGCCCGCACCACCCGGCCGCCGTCGAGCGGCGCGCCGGGCAGCAGATTGAACAGTCCCAGAACGATATTCGTGGCCGCCAACCAGGCGAGCGCCGCGGTGACGGCGCTGTCGGGCCGCCCGCTGTCCACGGCCACCGCGACGGCCGCGAACAGTCCGCCGAGCACCAGACTCGTCGCCGGACCGGCGATCGCGATCCGGAAATCGCTGCGCGCGTCGGGCGGTTCGTCGCCGAGTTCGGACGCCCCGCCCAGCAGCCACAGCACGATGCGCTCGACCCGTACCCCGTCGCGCCGGGCGACGATCGAATGGGCCAGTTCGTGCGCGGTCAGGGAGGCGAACAGGGTCACCGCGGCGAGCGCCGCAACCGACCAGGTGAAGGCCGGGCTGCCGCTGCCGCGCAGCTGCACGCCGAGCAGCCAGACGAACAGCGCCACGGTGACCAGCACCGACCAGTGCGCGCCGATGCGGATACCCGCCACCCGGCCCAAAGGGATTGTCTCGTGCAACATCCGGCCACCTCGCTCCCGGTGTCATCACACCGGCCCGCGGAACATTTCGGTCGTCGCGCGACCACCCGGGCCACACGCCGAGGCGCGTCGATGCGTCGAACCGGCGATCGGCGCGCCTACCGCCAGTCTGTGCCGGTGCCGGGCCCTGGGGGAGGGGCGAGATTCCCGGCCTCCCGGGACCAATGTCCCTCGAGGACGCCGAGCACATCCGGGCCGGCGCCGACGTTCCGGCGTGGGGACCGACGGCCGGTCGGTGAGGTCTTTCGCCCCTGCCACCGGCCGGTCGCGTCGATCAGGCTGGATCGCGGACGCGGACGTGAACCCGCGCCCGGAGGAGATGATCGAGATGGATATGCAATCGCCGATGATGCAAGCAATGCACGCCGTGATGATGTGGCTGGCCCAGATGGGGATCTGCCCGATGCCGATGCCGATGTGATCCGGTCGGGTCCGAGGAGAACGCAGATCCGTCGATGCAGTGAGGAATTACGGCGATGATGATGTGGTACGGCACCGGCCTGGGCGGTTGGGGTTACGGGTTGATGTTCGCGGGCATGGTGATCTTCTGGGTGCTGGTGGTCGTGGCGATCGTGGCCCTGCTCCGCTACGCCGGCCGGTCCGATACCGCCGCCCTCGACCGGGACGGCCGGGGTCCGTCCCCGCAACAGATCCTCGCCGAGCGCTTCGCCCGTGGTGAGATAGACGACGAGGAATACACCCGTCGAATGCGGACGCTCGGTCCCTAGCCGGCCCCCGCGCCGGACGCCGGCCCGGCGGCCGTGGATTGCAGGAGGCCGCCGTGGCGCGTGAGTTGCCGTTCCGATCGCTGTACCGGCACGGATTCGTGCGCGTGGGCGTCGCCGTGCCCTCGATGCGGGTCGCCGATCCCGAATACAACGCCGAGCAGACACTGCTGCTGGCGCGGCGGGCCGCCGCCGACTCCGTGGTGCTCACGCTGTTTCCGGAACTCGGCCTCTCCGGCTACTCCGCCGAGGACCTGTTCCACCAGGAGGCGCTCGACGACGCGGTGCGAGCGGCCGTGGACCGCGTGGTCGCCGAGAGCGCGGACATCGACAGCGTGCTGATCGTCGGGGCTCCGCTGCGGGTGCGGGAGCGACTGTTCAACTGCGCGTTGATCATCGACCGCGGCCGCGTCCTGGGGGTCGTGCCGAAGAGCTACCTGCCGAATTTCCAGGAGTTCTACGAGAAGCGGCAGTTCTCCGCGGCCCGCGACGCCGTCGACGACCACACCACCGTGGCCGGGCAGCGGGTGCCCTTCGGCGCCGACCTGCTGTTCGAGGCGGTGAATCTGCCCGGATTGGTGCTGGCGGTCGAGATCTGCCAAGACGCGTGGGTTCCGTTGCCGCCCAACATCTTCGCGGCACTGGCCGGCGCCACGGTGCTGACCAATCTGTCGGCGAGCAATATCGTCGTCGGCAAGGCGGACTACCGCAGGGAACTGTGTGTGTCGACCTCGGCGCGCAATATCGCGGCCTATCTGTACACCGCGGCCGGGCAGGGCGAGTCCACCACGGATATGGCGTGGGACGGTCAGGCGCTGATCTGCGAGAACGGCAACCTGCTGGCCGAAAGTGAGCGCTTCGCCGCCGAACCGCAACTGGTCACCGCGGATATCGATCTGCAGCGGCTGGCCGCGGATCGGCTGCGGCTCAACAGTTTCACCGACAACGGTCACGATTTCCTCGAGCGGGTCACCCGGTTCCGGCGGCTCGAATTCGAGGCGCCGATCCCGGACGGCGCACCACCGCTGCGTCGGGAGGTCCCGCGCTTTCCCTACGTCCCGGCCGATCCCGGCAGCCGCAACGCGCGGTGTGCCGAGGTCCATCACATCCAGGTCGCCGGGCTCGCCACACGGCTGGCCGCCACCGGATCCCAGCACCTCGTGATCGGGGTGTCGGGTGGCCTCGATTCCACTCTCGCGCTCATCGTCGCGGCGCAGACTATGGACCGGCTGGGCCTGCCGCGGTCGAATGTGCTCGCCTACACCATGCCCGGCTTCGCCACGAGCACGCGGACGCTGGAGAACGCGCGCCGGCTGATGCGCGCCGTCGGGGCGAGCGCCGGCGAGATCGATATCCGGCCGTCGGCGACGCAGATGCTGCGCGATCTCGGTCATCCGGCAGCTGACGGCGCGCCCGTCTACGACATCACCTACGAGAACGTGCAGGCGGGGGAGCGCACCTCGCATCTGTTCCGCCTGGCGAACATGCATCACGGCATGGTCGTCGGGACCGGGGACCTGAGCGAATTGGCCTTGGGCTGGTGCACTTTCGGCGTCGGCGACCATATGTCGCACTACAGCGTGAACGCCTCGGTGCCCAAAACGCTGATCAAATATCTGATCGCCTGGACCGCCGACCGCGGTGAGCTCGGCCCGGAGGCGAGTGCGGTGCTGCACTCGGTCCTGGAGACCGAGATCTCACCGGAGCTGGTTCCCGGCGCGGCGCTGCAGAGTTCCGAGGCCACCGTGGGCCCGTACGAGTTGCAGGACTTCCACCTCTATCACCTGCTGCGGTTCGGATTCCGGCCCAGCCGCATCGCCTACCTCGCCGAACACGCCTGGGGTGACCGCACCCGCGGCGGCTGGCCGGACCTGATCCCCGAGGATCAGCGTCACGAATACGACCTCGCCACGATCAAGCACTGGCTGGCCGAATTTCTGCGCCGCTTCGTGCAGACCAGCCAGTTCAAACGATCGACCCTGCCGAATGCGCCCAAGGTCGGGTCCGGCGGATCGCTGTCGCCGCGCGGGGACTGGCGCGCGCCGAGCGACGCTCCCGCCGCGGCGTGGCTGGACGAACTCGCGCGCAACGTTCCCGACTGAGCGTTGTCCCCGGTGGCGTCGCCGCGACGGATGTCATCGCCGCTAGGGTCTTTCCGCCCTCCCCGTGACCGGGCGCCGCGCCGTTGACTGGAAGTCGAGCAGACAGACGGCACGGGAGACGGAGGCGCGATGAGCCGGAACGACGCGAGCCCGTACGACGCGGAAACCGCGACGCCGTCGCGATGGGCGCCGATCGAGAAGTCGGCGGCCGAGATCGCGGCCGCGACCCTTCCCGACTACGGCCGGGCGCGGCGTGACTTCTCCTGGTCCGCGGCCCGCTCCGAACTCGCCGGGCTACCCGGCGGCGGAGTCAACATCGCCGTCGAGGCCGTCGACCGGCACCTCGAGGCGCCGATCGGGCCGGCCCCGTCGTTGCGCTGGTTGCCGGTCACCGGTGGCGTGACCGAGCTCGACTGCGCGGACCTGGTCCGGCTGAGCAACAAGTTCGCCCACGTGCTGCGCGACCTCGGGGTGTATCGGGGTGAGCGGGTGTGCCTGCTGCTGGGACGCACTCCGGAGTTGTATCTCGCGTGCCTGGGCGCGTGGAAGGCCGGATGTGTCGTCTCCCCGCTGTTCTCGGCGTTCGGCCCCGAACCGGTGCGTCAGCGGCTGGACCTGGCCGAGGCGAGCACCTTGGTGACCACCGCGGCCCACTATCGCCGCAAGGTCGCGCCGATCCGCGACACACTGCCCGCACTCCGGCACGTCATCGTCGTCGACGGCGAGACCGACCTGCCCGGCGTGGTATCGCTGCCCGCGGCCATGGCCGCCGCCGACAGTGAATTCCCCATCGTGCGAACCCAATTCGAAGACCCCGCCCTCCTGCACTTCACCAGCGGAACCACCGGCCGTCCCAAGGGTGCGGTGCACGTGCACGGCGCCGTCGTGGCGCACCGGGCCACCGCGCGTGCCGCGCTGGACCTGCGCGGCGGCGACGTGTTCTGGTGCACCGCCGACCCGGGCTGGGTGACCGGCATGTCCTACGGCGTGATCGCGCCGTTGTGCCTCGGCGCCACGGTGATCAGCGACGAGGCGGAATTCGATCCGCAACGCTGGTACGACATCCTCACCGCGGAGCGGGTGTCCGTCTGGTACACCGCGCCCACCGCCCTGCGGATGCTGATGCGCCGTGGCGACGAGCTGCCGCCGAGCACGGATCTGTCGTGCCTGCGCTTCGTGGCCAGCGTCGGCGAGCCGCTCAATCCCGAAGTCGTGGTGTGGGGGCAGCGGGTGCTCGGGCACCCGGTGCACGACAACTGGTGGCAGACCGAAACCGGCGCCATCATGATCGCCAATATCGCTGCGGCACAGGTTCGTCCCGGTTCGATGGGGCGGCCACTGCCCGGCGTGGAGGCCACGATCCTGCGCCGCGGCGCAAGCGGGCGCGCGGCGATCACCGACGGCGACGTGACCGCCGCCGATACCGGGGAAGTGGGCGAGCTGGCACTGCGGGCGGGCTGGCCGTCGATGTTCCGCGGCTACCTGAACGACCCCGCTCGCTATGCGGACGCGTTCGCCGGCGGCTGGTACCTCACCGGCGATCTGGCCCGGCGCGACGGCGACGGTTACTTCTGGTTCGTCGGGCGCGCCGACGACGTCATCAAATCCGCCGGACATCTGGTCGGGCCGTTCGAGGTGGAAAGCGTTCTCATGTCACATCCCGCGGTCGCCGAGGCCGGTGTCATCGGAACCCCCGATCCGGTGGCCGGGGAGCTGGTCAAGGCATTCGTGGTGGTGCGCAAGGGTTTTCAGCCGAGTGACGACCTGCGCGACGAACTCACCGCGTTCGGCCGCCGCGCCCTGGGCGCGGTGGCTCCCAAACGTATCGACTTCGTCGACGCGCTGCCGCACACCCGCTCCGGGAAGGTGATGCGCCGGCTGTTGAAGGCACACGAACTCGGATTGCCCGAAGGTGACGTATCGACCTTGGAGACGGTGCGATGAGCACGATCGAGACCGACGGCCACGCCCCGGCGCCGGCCGTGGCGACGCCCGGCGACGCCGCCGGAACGGATCGAAAGGCGCTGCTGCGGCAGATGATCCGGATCCGGCGCTTCGAGGAACGCTGTGTGCAGCTCTACAGCGCCGAGCGGATCCGCGGATTCCTGCACCTCTACGTCGGCGAGGAGGCGGTGGCCGCCGGACTGCTGAGCGAGATCGGCGCCGACGACGCGGTGGTCTCGACCTACCGCGAGCACGGTCACGCGCTGGCCCGCGGCATCCCCATGACCGACCTCATGGCCGAGATGTTCGGCCGCACCACCGGCTGTAGCCACGGCCGGGGCGGCTCGATGCATCTGTTCGACGCGCGGCGGCGCTTCTACGGCGGGAACGCGATCGTCGGCGGTGGACTGCCCATCGCGGTGGGCCTGGCACTGGCCGACGCCATGACCGGACGCGATCGGGTCACGGTATGCCTGTTCGGTGACGGCGCGATGGCCGAGGGCGAATTCCACGAATGCATGAACCTGGCCGCGCTGTGGCGGCTGCCCGTGCTCTTCGCCTGCGAGAACAACCGCTACGCCATGGGCACCGCGCTGGCCCGCGAACACGCCGCGACCGACCTCGCGCTGCGCGCGACGGGCTACGGCATGGCGGCCTGGCCGGTCGACGGTATGGACGCCACCGCTGTCGCCGCCGCGACCCGGCGCGCCGTCACCTCGATCCGGGCCGGAGGCGGCCCCTGCTTCCTGGAACTGCGCACCTATCGGTTCCGGGCGCATTCGCTCTACGACGCCGATCGATATCGCGACAAGGCCGAAATCGCGCGGTGGCGCGAACGCGATCCCCTCCGGCTGCTGACCGAACGGCTGCGCGACGCCGGAGAACTGACCGACGAGGACGTGCGGCGCTACGAGGCACAGGCCGACGAGGAACTCGACGCCGCCATCGCCGCCGCCGAGGCCGCACCGGCCGAGCCGGTGTCCGAACTGACCCGGCACGTCTACGCGGAGCGGCCATGACCACCTATCGGGAGGCGATGCGGGATGCGTTGCGCGAGGCGCTGCTTCGCGACGAACGGGTCTTCCTCATGGGCGAGGATGTCGGCGCCTACGGCGGCTGCTTCGGCGTGAGCCGCGGACTGCTCGACGAATTCGGGCCCGAACGGATTCGCGATACGCCGCTGAGCGAATCGGCGTTCGTCGGCGCGGGGATCGGTGCGGCCCTGGCCGGCATGCGGCCCATCGTCGAGATCATGACCGTCAACTTCAGCCTGCTCGCGCTGGACCAGATACTGAACAATGCCGCCACGCTGCGGCACATGTCCGGTGGACAGCTCGGCGTGCCGCTGGTCATCCGGTTGGCGACCGGTCCGGGCCGCCAGCTCGCCGCCCAGCACTCGCACAGCCTGGAGGCGTTCTACGCCCACATTCCCGGTCTGCGGGTGGTGTGCCCCGCCACCGTCGCCGACGCACGAGGCATGTTGTGGACCGCGCTGCAGGATCCGGACCCGGTGGTGATCTTCGAGCCGATCTCGTTGTACAACAGCGGATCCGAGCTGCCCGAGGACGCCGGTGCCGTCGATATCGACGCGGCGGCGATCCGGCGCGGCGGCACCGACGTCACCCTGGTCGCCTACGGAGCGACGGTGCCGGTGGCCCTGGCCGCCGCCGACCTTGCGGCAACCGAGGGTATCGCGGTCGACGTCGTCGATCTGCGCTCGCTGCGTCCGCTGGACGAGGCGACGGTGCTGGATTCGGTACGCCGCACCCATCGCCTCGTGATCGTGGACGAAGCCTGGCGCAGTGTGAGCATCGCCGCCGAGATCGCCGCTCGCGCAGCAGAATACGCCTACTACGACCTCGATGCGCCGATCGGCCGGGTATGCGGCGCCGAGGTGCCGATCCCGTACGCACGTCAACTGGAGGACGCCGCACTGCCGGACCCGTCCGGGGTGCTGGCCGCGATTCGGAAGGCGGTGGGATGACATGACCGAATTCCGGATGCCGTCGCTGGGCGCCGACATGACCGAGGGCACCGTGACGCACTGGTTCGTGCACCCCGGCGACCCGGTGAAACGCGGCGACATCGTCGCGGAGGTCGACACCACCAAGGCCGCGATCGAAATCGAATGCTTCGACGACGGTGTCATGGACGAGATCCGCGTGCCCGAGGGACGGACCGTTCCGGTGGGCGCCGTGCTGGCGACGATCATCGCCGGCGCCTCGAGCAGTGGGAACGGGAAGGTGGAAACCGTCCCGGAGGCGCGTGGCGAACCGGTGCCGTCCGTCGCGACCTCGGAATCGGCCGGACCGCCGGAATCGCGCGACCGGGCGGAATCGGTCGCGACACCGTCGGTGGTCGCGGAACCCGCTCGGATGACACCCCTGATCCACCGGCTGGCCGAGGAGGCGGGACTGGATCCGGCGACTGTGCACGGCTCCGGGCCGGGCGGTCGGGTCCTGCGCGGTGATATCGAAGCCGCTGTCGCGCAGCATAATTCCACGCCCGCGTCTGCGGCGGCGCCCGCACCCGCACCTGGGCGCGAGGCGGCGCCCGTGTCCGCCTCCGGGCCCGCGCCCGCACCCGAGGCGGTGGACGCTGTCGCGCGGTCCGGGGCGCAGCCGGACGTCGCACGCGCCTCCGGTCTGGCGCGGCGACTCGCCGAAGCGCGGGGACTCGACCTGTCCGGGCTGTCCGGAACCGGTCCCGCCGGTGCCGTGCGCGCCCGCGACCTCCCGGCCGAGGGTGTCCCCGCACCCGCCGCGGCACAGCCATCGGAGGACGAGACGGTTCGCGCGGACACCGCCACCCCGCTCCCGGGCTCGCGCGACGCGGCGGCGATGCGCTCGGCGATCGCCGCGACGATGGCACGGTCCAAACGAACCGTGCCGCACTACTACCTGTCCGATGTCGTCGATGTCTCGGCGGCGGCCGACCGGCTGCGGGAGCGAAATGCCGGCGCGCCGCTCGCCGAGCGAATCGTGATGGCCGCCTTGTTGTTTCGCGCCGTGGCCGGGGCTGCCCGCCGGGTGCCGCAGCTCAACGGATATTGGATCGACGACGAGTTCCGTCCGGCGTCCGCGGTGCATCTCGGCGTCGTGGTGTCGCTGCGCGGCGGGGGCATCATCGTGCCGACGATTCCCGACGCCGACACCTTGGGCGCCGCGGAGATGATGGCCGCGATGCGATCGGTGGTGCAGCGCGCCCGATCCGGCCGCCTGCGCTCCTCGGACGCGACCGCGGCCACCATCACGGTCACCAACCTGGGCGATCTCGGCGTGGAGTCGGTGTTCGGCGTGATCGCCGTGCCGCAGGTCGCGATCGTCGGACTGGGCGCCGTCACCGACCGGCCGTGCGCTGTCGACGGTTTGCTCGGTGTGCGGCCGCAGGTGACCGTCACCCTGTCGGCCGATCATCGCGCCAGCGACGGCGCGACCGGCGCCCGATTCCTGCACACCGTCGCCGACCTGCTGCATCAACCCGAGGAGTTGTGAAGCCATGTCCACCACTGTTTCCCGGCAATCGGCCGACAGCGCGGTGCGTGCCGCACTGCGCGGATTCGCCACCGACGCCGAACTCACCGCACTCGGACCGGACGAGCCGCTGCGCACCACCCTGGAACTGGATTCGCTGGATTTCCTCACCTTCGTCGAACGGTTGTCGAATCTGCGCGAGGAGCCGATCGCCGAGGCCGACTATCCACGGCTGGCCACGATCCGCACCTGCGTCGACTTCCTCGCCGGGAGTCCCGAGACGGGTGCCGGGGCGCGATGAGCACGTTGCGCATCATCCGCGGCAGCGCCAACCCGCCGCTGGCCGACGCCGTGGTCGCGCGAATCGGCGGTGATTCGCACGAGTGCTGCGATTCGCAGCCGACGGCCGGCGGCGAACGGCGTGTGGTCGTCGCCGACGTCTCCGGCGACGATGTGTACATCGTGCAGCCGACGTCGCCACCGGTCGGCGAGCATATGGTCGAGTTGCTGCTGCTGCTCGACGCCTGCCGCCGCGCCGGCGCGGGCCGGATCACCGCGGTTGTTCCGTACTTCGGTTATGCCCGTCAGGACCGGGGTACGGCGGGGGAGGCGATCGGCGCCAGGGTGGCGGCCGAAGCCATCGCCCACGCGGGCGCCGACCGGCTGGTCGTGGTCGACCCACACACGCCCGCACTGGAGGCGATCTGCCCGGTGCCGGTCGAAATCCTGACCGCGGTGCCGCTGCTGGCGAGCGAACTGGAGCCGGCCATGATCGGCCGGGGTGTGGTCGTCGCCCCCGACCTGGGCGCCGGTGAGCGCGCCGAACACTTCGCCGCCGCCTTGCGCGCATCCGTCGCGGTGGTGCGTAAGCACCGGCTGAGCGATACGAGCGTGCGCGCACTCGATCTGCTCGGCGAGGTCAGCGGATGCCCCGTCGCCCTCGTCGACGACATGATCTGCACCGGGGCGACGATCGAGGCGGCCGCCCACCTGGTGCGGTACCAGGCCGCCGACACGCTCGTGGCGGCCACCCACGGCCCGCTGAGCGACGGGGCGGCGGCGCGTCTGCACGAACTCGGACTCCGCCGCATCGTCGTGACCGACAGCGTCTTTCACGATGCGGAGGCAGGGAAGATCGAGGTGTGCTCGATCGCGCCGCTGCTCGCCGACGCCATCATCGGATTGCACGAGGACCGCCGCCGCGGGTGACCGGCGAGAGCCGCCGCGCACGTTCCGCGCCACGCCGGGACAGGGGCGAAAGTCCCGGACGCGCGGGGACTCTCGTCACCGAAAGGTGAGGCCCGCACCGGGCCGGACGTCCCGGACAGCGACCCGATTGGCCACTTCCCGCGATGGCTTCCGATACTGCTCCTCGGCTGTGATGCAGACCACAATAGAAGTGTCGAAGGAACCGGCGACGACGAGGTCGCCGCATCGGCAGGAGTCGGCCACAACGGTGTGGCGTGATTCGTCGGGGATGATCATTCGGGGGTGATCGGCAGTATCGGACAACGACCGATTCGCGGCTCCCGGACGAGGGTGAGCCGCGAATCACGTTGATGGAGGCTGGGTTTCGCGCTGTTCGGCATGGTGGACCGCCGGGCGAGCCCGGTGGGTCACCCGATGGTCTCGTCGGCCTTGCGATGCAGCCATTCCGACAGCGGTGCCGTGGGAGCGCCCGTGGCATCCGCGACGGGGCCGGGGCCGGGAACCGTTTCGGCGTGGGTGATCTCGTCGACGGTGAGCGCCAGCGCCGTCACCGTCCGCTCCTCGGCCGCATCCGCGAATCCGCCGGTGATCACGGCGTGACCGCCGTCGACCCGGATCGTCCACTGGCGGCGGCTGCCGGCGTAGTCGTCGAGCAGGGCGCGCACCTTCGCCTCCACGGCGGCGTCGTCGCGCATCAGGGTGCGCAGCAGATCCCGGCGTGCCACGATGCCGACCAGAATCCCCGCCTCGACCACCGGCATCGAACGCAACCGCCGGGTGAGCATGCGCGCGGCGACGGTGGCGAGGTCGGTTCCGGGCTCGATCACCTCGGCGGGGGTGGTCATCGCCGCCCCGACCGTCGCGTCCGAGGCAGGCGCCGAGAGCGCGTCCGATTCCGACAGCATGCCGACGACGTGCCCGTCCTCGTCGACGACCGGAAGGGCGGCGAAGCCGCGCTCGGTGAGCTGGGAAATCGCCTGGGGCAGTGGGGTTTCGGCGTGGACGGTGACCACGGGACGGCTGAGAATGTCGCGAGCGTACATGGCAGAACCTCCTGCATCGATCCTGGTTCCGGCCCGGAACACACACCAGGGACCGTCGGCTCCCATCCCTGGACGAAGGTCCCGCATCGGGCGCGGTGCGAGATGCGGGCCGCGCGGTCGAGATGAGGACTTTCGGCCGCATCGCGGCATCGGCCGTCGTCTCTACCGTGAGAACAACGGCCGAGCACCTCGCGGGCCGTCGCACGGAAGGAAGGGCGCCATGACCCCCGAACACAGCTCCGACATCCGCCATTCCGCCGCGGCCGCGGTCGTGGTGGGTGTCGACGGTTCCGGGCACGCCGATCTCGCGGTGGACTGGGCCGCGGGGATGGCCGCGCAGCGCGGGCGGGAATTGCGCATCGTGCACGCGCTGGACCTGAACCGGCTGCAGCTCGGCATCGGCTCGCTCGATTCACCCGCGGCCGCCATGCTGACCGCGGCTCGCGAGCGCGGCGCCTCGTTGGTCGAACGGTCGGCGCAGCGAGTCCGGGCGGTGCTGCCGGGGCTTCGGATTTCGACCGCGGTCCTCGACGGTGACCCCGCCAGGGCGCTGGTGAACGCCAGCGCATCCGCCTACGCGGTGGTGCTCGCGGCCCACGGCACGAACCGGCTGGCCGGCCATTTCGGGGCCACGGTGTCGGCGGTGGCCGCCCATGCGACCGGGCCGGTGCTGGTGGTGCGGACCGATCCGCAGGAGAACCGCGTGCACACCGAGGGCCCCGTCGTGGTCGGCATCGACGGCGGGCCGGTCAGCGAGGCAGCCATCGGCGCGGCCTTCGAGGAAGCCGCCGAACGCGGCGCCGAACTCGTCGCCGTGCACGTATGCCACGACGTCTACTACGGGCAGTTCGCCGACGATCCGCACATCCTGTATTCGGCTCGCGAGGTCGAGGTGCGGGAACGTGCCGTGCTGGCCGAACGGCTGGCGGGCTGGCAGGAGAAGTATCCGGATGTCGCCGTGGCGCGCCGGGTGTCGCTGGCCGATCCCGGTGCGGTGCTGCTGGAGTCGTCGAAATCGGCGCAACTGCTGGTGGTCGGGAGCCGCGGCCGGGGCGCGGTGCTCGGCGCGCTGCTCGGCTCCACCTCCCATTCGCTGGTGCAGCACGCCTGGTGCCCGGTCATGGTGGTGCATCCGCAGCCGTGACGCGCTCGCACCACCGGTGTCCCCGCCAGAGCAGCACTGCCCGCCTCGGGCCGCCTTTCGTCACTCGCGGCGGCGACCTTCGCATCTGCCGGTGACACGACGGAGCGCACGAGACTGAACCCACCAGCTCGGCAGATCGCCGGCATGTTTCGGAACGAGCCACCACCATGAACGAATTCGGACCGCTGGACACGGGTTTCATGGAGCTGGAGGACAGCGACCGCCACGTCAATATCGCCATCGCCGCGATCGCGATCGTCGCCGGGCCGGCGCCCAGCCGGGAGCGGTTCGACGAGACCGTGACCCGGGCGCTGGGCCGCAAGGAGCGCCTGCGCCAGCGGATGCGGCGCACACCGCTGGACATCACGGCGCCCAGCTGGGAGGACGACCCGGATTTCCGATTGTCCCGCCACGTCCGATGGACGGCGCTGCCCGGCCCCCGGGACGAGCAGGCGTTACGCGAGTTGGTGGGCGAGGAGCTCGCCCGCCGCCTCGATCGCGAACATCCGCTGTGGCAGGTCGTGGTGGTGGACAATCTCGCCGAGAACCGGTGGGCGGTGATCGTCAAGGCACACCACAGCATGGTCGACGGGATCGCCGGCATCACGGTGTTCGAAAGTCTCTGCGACGAAGAGCCGGAGACGCCGTCCGAACTGCCGGTGCGGCCGCCGGACACCGCTGTGAGCCTGCGGGACACGGCGGGGACCGTGATCCGATTGCCTTACACCGCTTCCCGTTTCGCTGTCCGCACGGCCCGCACGCTGGTGCCGCTGCTGCGCGATACCGTGGTCCCGACCCCGACATCCTCGCTCAACGGCCCGCTGGGTCGCCGGCGCCGGTATGCGGTGGCGCGGACCTCGCTGTCGCAGCTGCACGAGGTCGGCGCCGCGTTCGACGCGACGGTCAACGACGTCGCGGTGTCCGCGCTCGCCGGAGCGTATCGACGCCTGCTGTGCGCGCGCGGCGAAGAACCGCAGGCGGATTCGGTACGGATCGTGATACCGGTGTCGATGCGCTCGGCCGACGCGAAATACGCGATGGGTAACCGGGTCTCGGTCGTCATCGCCGCCTTGCCGGTCGATGTCGCCGATCCGGTACACCGCCTGCAGACGGTGCACGAACGCATCGTCCGCCATCGCGCGCGGGGCGAGGCGGAGGCGGAGGCGTCACTGCTGACGCTGGCCGGCCGGCTGCCCGCCGGCGTGGCGGCGTGGGCGTTCCGGCTGGCCACCCGCTTCCCGCAACGCGGCATCAGCGCGCTCGCGACCAACGTCCCCGGACCGCGCCACCGGCTGAGCATGGCGGGCGCCGAGGTCGAGCAGGTCTGGCCCGGAATCCCGGTGGCCATGCGGCTGCGCACCACGGTCGCGATGCTGAGCTACGCCGGCCAGTTCACCTTCGGGATCACCGGCGACTACGACACCACTCCCGATATCGAGCTGATCCCGGCGGCGGTCACCGACGAGATCGAGACGCTGCTGGCCTGCGCCCGCGCCACCGCCTGAACCGGCCCCACACGCTAGGACGGCTCGGACACCGGCGAGGGCTCGGGCGGCGACGACTCGGGCGCCGGCGACGGCTCGGGTGCCGACGGCTCCGGCACCCGGTGCCGCAACACCCACCGATACACCTCGTCGCATCCCCAGACGATGAACGGGAACGGGACGACGAAGGCGATCATCCACGGTGCGAGGGCCGCGGTGCCCAGGACGTCCTGCAGCGGCGGCACGTACACCACCACGGCGGTCAGCACCAACTCGAAACCTATGCCCCACAACAGCATCGGATTCGAGAACACCCCGATCGACCGCAGCGACGCGCGTTCGGTGCGGGCCGCGAAGGCGGTGCCGATCTGGCCCGCGACCATGCCGACGAACAACATCGTCACGGCCTGCCGGTAGGCGTGGTGCAGTGCGGATCCGGGCCCGGTGGGGTCGCCGGGATGCCAGCCCGCCGAGATCAGGACGGCGAAGAAACCGGCGAGGGCCAGGACGGCGCAGATCAGTCCCAGGAACAGCCAGGCGCGCAACAACATCCGGCGCCGGATCACCGGTTCGCCGCGGGGCCGCGGCGGCCGTCGCATGATGCCCGGCTCCGCGCGTTCGCGGCCCAGCGCGAGGGCGGGAAGCGTTTCGGTGCCCACATCGAAGGTCAGCAGCAAAGGCACCGTCAGCGGAACGGGCACCGCGCCACCGGACAGCGCGAACACCAGGAACGGCAGCACCTCGGGTGTGGCGTGGGCGAAGATGTAGAAGATGAACTTGCGGATGTTGTCGTAGACCCGGCGTCCGGACTCGACCGCCGCGGCGATGGTGGCGAAGTCGTCGTCGGTGAGGACCATCGTCGACGCCTCGCGGGCGACGTCGGTTCCGCTGCGGCCCATGGCGATTCCGATATCCGCGCGCCGCAGCGCGGGTGCGTCGTTGGCGCCGTCGCCGGTCATGGCCACCACGTGCCCGGTGGCGCGCAGGGCGTCCGCGATGCGCAGTTTGGCTTCGGGTGAGGACCGAGCGAAGATCACCTCGTCGGCGCCGGCGAGAAGATCGTCGAGCTGGGCTTCGCTCATGGCGTCGAGTTCGGGGCCCGTGACGATGGCCGGGGTGCCGTGCACGATGCCGACCTGGCGGGCGACGGCGGCGGCAGTCGCCCCGTGATCGCCGGTGATGACGATGATCCGGATTCCCGCGGTGCGGCAACGGGTTACGGCGCCCGGTACCTCCCGGCGTGGGGGGTCGACGATGCTGACGACCGCCAGCAGGGTGAGATCGGTCTCGGCCGCGGCGGGTGTCGCCGGATCCGGGCGGCCCGCGGACAGGGGCCGGTCGGCGATGGCGAGCATCCGGTATCCGTCGTGCGCCCGCGCGTCGACGGCGGCGAGAACTTCGGCTCGCCGTCGCTCGGTCAGCGGGCGGGTGGTTCCGTCCGGGGCGAGTTCGGCCGTGCACAGCGGAACGACGGTTTCGGGCGCGCCCTTCACATGGACGGTGTGCACGCCGCGGGCGTCGTCGAGGGTGGACATGCGTTTGCGTACGGAGTCGAAGGCGAACTGCCGCAATCGATGTCCGTCCGGGCCCGCCGGATCGAGAGCTGTCGCCGCGGCGAGGACGGCGATATCGGTCGCGTCGCCGGCGAGCTCCCCGGTCGGTGCCGGATGGGCGTTGTTGCAGAGCGTCATCGCCCGCGCCGCCCGGCGCACCGGTTCCGTGACGTCGGTGGCGGCGAAGGGGTCGATCTCACCGGAGGCGGTGGCGATGGTGATCACCCGCATCCGGTTCTCGGTGAGGGTTCCGGTCTTGTCGGTGCAGATCACGTCCGTGGAACCCAGCGTCTCCACCGCCGAGAGCCGTTTGACCACCGCGCCGCGCGCCGCCAGCTGGCGCACCCCGATGGCCAGGGCCAGGGTGATCACCGGCAGCAGCCCCTCGGGCACGTTGCCCACCAGCAGCCCGACGGCGAAGATCACCGCGTCGAGGAACGGCAGCCCGGCCCCGAAGATCGCCAGCGGGATGAACGCCGCGCCGAGCAGTACCGAGATCGCGGCGATCAGCCACGCCACCCGCCGCACCTGGTGTTCGAGCGGACTCTCCTCGGTGCGCACCCGCTCCGACAGCGAGGCGATCCGGCCCAGTTCGGTGCGCATCCCGGTGGCGAAGACGACGGCCGACGCCTCACCCTGGGTGCACGCGGTGCCGCTGAAGATCACGTCGGTGGCCTGCAACAGCGGCACGGTGGAATCGACCGGCCCGGCGCTGCGGTGGACCGGCACCGACTCCCCGGTCAACGCCGACATATCCACCTCGACGGCGCCGTCGAGCAGGCGGGCATCGGCCGAGATCTTGTCCCCTTCGGACACGATCAGCACATCGCCGGGCACCAGGTCGGCGGTGTCCACGCTCCGGCGCGACCCGTCGCGAACAACGGTGGCGTGCAAAGGGATGAACGCGGCCAGCGCCTCGACGGCATGTTCGGCGTGGCGCTCCTGGACGAAGGCGAAGACGGCGTTGAGCACGATCACCGACAGGATCGCGATCGCGACCGCTTCGATGCCGACGGAGAACGCCAGTGCCGCCGCGGCCCACAGCAGGAGCGCGAGCGGGTGGGTGAACTGGCGCAGCAGCTGTCGTGGCCATTGCCGGGTGCCTCGGCGACGCAGCGTATTGGGCCCGGCGTGAATCAGCCGGCGTTGCGCCTCGCGGGTGGACAGGCCGCCGCGTGAACTGCGTAGATCCCGCAGCAGCAGGTCCAGCGGTTCGGTGGCTTCGACCTGAGCGGGCACCTCGGCCGCGCGGTCGGTATCCGGAGAGACGGAGCCGAGCACGGTCGATCAGCCCGGCCGTCGTGCGGTGCTGCGGACCATGATGCCTCCCTCCGGCACTCGGCCGGGTTCGGTGACGTTTGCTCCTACTCGACTGTAGAAGCAGCGCTCGCACCGGACACGGGACTTCGGTCACCACCGCGGCCGACCGGAATGCCCTACTCGGTGGTCCGCCGATCCCGTGAGATGGACCGTATGCCGATCGTCACGCTCACGATGAATCCCGCGATCGATAGTGCCGCCCGCACCGAGCGGGTCCTTCCGACCGACAAGATGCGCTGTAGCGCACCGCGATTCGACCCGGGCGGCGGCGGCATCAACGTCGCTCGCACGGTCGCGGCCCTCGGTGAGCCCGTCACCGCGATCTATCCCGCCGGTGGGCACACCGGTGTCTTCCTCGAGCAATTGGTGCGCGCGGCGAATATCCCCTCACACGCCGTGGCCACCGCCGAGCCGAGCCGGGAAAATCTGGCCGTGTTCGCCGACGACACGGGGGAGCAGTACCGATTCGTCTTCCCGGGGCCGCGGCTGACACCGGCCGAACAGCACCGCTGCCTGGCGGCGGTGGAGCACTGCGCGCCCGGAGCGGATTATGTCGTGGCCAGCGGCAGCCTGCCGCCCGGCGTCGAGTCCGACTACTATCAGATTCTCGCCGATGTGGCTGCGGCACAAGGTGTTCCGATGATTCTCGACACCTCCGGGGCCGCGCTGCGGGCGATCCGGCGCGGCGTCTTCCTGATCAAGCCGAGCGTGCGGGAGCTCGCGCAGCTGGTCGGGCGCGCGCTGCCCGATCGCGAGGCACAGGCTGCCGCGGCTCGCGAACTCGTGCACGCCTCGGTCGCCGAGGTCGTCGTCGTGTCGCTCGGCGCCGAGGGGGTACTGGCGGTCACGGCCGAGCGATCGCAATGGTTCGCGCCGATACCGGTGCCGGTGCGCAGCGGGATCGGCGCGGGGGACGCGATGGTCGGCGGCATCACCGTCGGCTTGACGCGCGGTTACGAGCTCGACGACGCGATCCGATTGGGTATCGCCGCGGCGACCGCCGCCCTGACCACCTCGGGCACCGCTCCCGGGCTGCGCTCGCGGATCGAGCAGCTGTACGAGGAGCAGACGCGGGCCGCGGCGCCGGTAGCCGAAATGGGCTGATCGCAGGCGCGCCCGACAGCGATGTGCCGAGCTACGACGGGCCGAGCCGCAAAACGACGTGGACGACCTCGTCGTCGCGATGGGCCGACATCGGCAAATCGATGTCCATCAGCAACTGCATCATCTTCGAATTCGTGGCCAGGATGTCGCCCGCGAGCCGGGCGATGCCGTGCCGTCGTGCGTCCTCGCCCAGCCGCGTGAGCAGGGCAGTGCCGATACCCGACTGCTGGTCCTCATGGGCGACCACCATGGCCACCTCGGCGCAGTCGGTGTCGGGCAGCACGACGTAGTTCGCCACCCCGATGAGCCGACCGCCCGAGAAGGCGCCGAAGGCACAGTGCCTCGGGTCGTTCAGCGATATGGCGGCCGCCAGTTGTTCGAGATGTTTCGGCCGTGCGCCGAAGAACCGGTAGTAGCCGTCGCGCTGATCGAGCGTCGCGTGCAGATGCCGGACCGCATCGCAGTCGCCGGGGGCGATACGGCGGTAGGTGACGTCGGTGAGGTCGACGGCCGGCTCCGCGGTCACGCGTCCCCCCGTCCGATCCTGTGCCGATAGCTGCGCAGCGCGGCTGCGACGGTCTCGTCCTCGGAGGCGGTGGTGTCCAGGACCACCGCACCGGGCCACGGGTCGCGATCCGCGGCCATGGCCGCCGCGACGGCGGGTGTGGCGTCGGATTCGGATCCGCTGCGTGCCGCGATGCGTGCGGCGGCGACGGAAGCCGGTGCACTACAACAGAGTTCGATGAGATCCGCCGCGGTGTCGGTCGCGAGCCGAGACGCTCGGCGTCGTTGCGCCTCGTCGATCCAGCTGGCGTCCAGAACGACCGAGCGGCCGGCGGCCAGCAGAGTCTGCGCCTCGGCGCACATGACCGTGTAGACGTGATCGCGGGCGGCGGGCGTGTAGGCGCCGTGGTCGTACTCGCCGGCCGCACCCTCCAGCACACCCTCGGCGCGCGCCACGGCGCGAATGTGGTCGCTGGACAACAGGATCGCGCCGGTCGCCGCGGCCAGGCGGCGGGCGATCGTCGATTTGCCGGTGCCCGGCAGGCCGCCGACCAGGACCAGGCGCACCGCGCCGGCGGCGAGGTGGCGCAGGGCGACCTCGACGTGCCGGACCGCACTCGCCGCCGCGTGGTGCTCCCCCTGCCGCAATCGCACGCAGTCGACCTTCGCGCGTACCGCCGCCCGGTAGGCGATGTAGTGGTGGTACAGCGAGTCCGGCGCCGGGTCGCCGGTCGTTTCGAGATACTCCTCGACGACGGCCCGGCCGAGCTCCGGGTACCCGAGGCGTTCCAGATCCATGGCCAGGAAGCAGATGTCGTCGAGCCGATCGACGTGGCGGAGTTCGTCGTCGAAGTCGAGGCAGTCGATGACCCGCACGCCGTCGTCGGTGACGAAGATGTCGTCGGCGCGCAGATCCCCGTGACCGTCGACGATGCGCCCGGTGGCGATGCGCTTGTCGAACAGCGCCTTCCGCCCGTCGAGGTAGCGCATCGCCAGTTCGGTCAGCTCTCGTACCGCGGCCGGTTCGATCGGGGGATGGGTCATTCCGGACAGCAACGACATCCAGCGCTCGCGCACCGCCGTGACCGTCGCCGCGCGATCGATCGCCGGTCCGGTCGACGCCCGGTCGTGCCAGGCGGCCACGTCGTGTACCAGAACCGAGAGGATGTCGCGCGCGACGGCCGGGTCGTCGAGGCGACGCGACAACCGGGTGGCGTCGGGGAGCCGGCGCATCACCAGCACGGGTTCGTCCGCATCGGTCGTCGGATCCGACAGGTGCCCGATGCCGAGGTAGACATCGGGGGCGAATCGCCGGTTGAGTTCGAGTTCGCGCATGCAGGCGGCTTCGCGCGCGGCCCGCGTGGAGAAGTCGAGAAAGTCGGTCCGCACCGGCTTCTTGACCTTGTAGGCGCGGTCTCCGTACAGCACGACCACCGCCGAATGAGTTTCGGCGAGTGCGGCGAAGGGATCGTTCGTCTCCATCGGTACCAGCGTCGCCGATGGCCCGGGAATTCGTGATGGACCAAAGTCACCGGAATGTGGACCATGCGGCCCGTGGTGCGTCGATGCGCTGGGTGCCGGGGCAGGAAATGCCGGAAACCGGAGACCATCAAGGCCTTTCGAATCTGCCGGGCGGCCGGGGCCGCCATACAGGATCGAATCACGGACTTCGACCAGTGAGGCGGCCACCATGACGATCGAGCAACCGCTACTGCGCCCGCTCTCCCGACCCGCGGCGCTGTGGCGCCGGTGGGTGGCGGCCGTGACGGTCGGGGAATTCCTCGGCTTTCTCGCCCCGGCGACCGCCGCCGCGGCGACCGCGCATGCCGGTGCCGGTGTCACGGCCGCCGCGATGCTGACCGCCGGTGCGGTGGAGGGGGCGGTCCTGGGCGCGTTCCAGTCCTCCGTGCTGCGATCCGCGCTGCCGCACTGGCGCACGGCGCCCTGGATCGGGGTCACGGCGGCGGCCGCGGTGGTGGCGTGGACGCTGGGGATGATGCCGATGCTCTTCGGTGAACAGGTCGCAGGGTGGCCGCTGTGGGTGCAGATTCCGGCGGTGGTGGCCGCGGGCCTGGTCGTGGTGTTCTCCCTGGGTGTCGCTCAATGGACGGTGCTGCGCCACTACTGCGCGCGAGCGGCATTGTGGCCCTGGGGCAACGCCATCGGCTGGATCGCCGGGTTGTGCGTGTTCACCGCGGTGACCACCCCGTGGTGGCAGCCCGGGCAGTCGGCGGCGCAGATCGCCGCGATCGGGGCAGTGGGCGGGCTCGCCATGGCGGCCGCCGTCGCGGTGGTCACCGGGGTCTTTCTGGTCCGCACCATCGGGGAGGGCGAGGGTCGCACGCGAGGGTGAGGACGCGGCTCACCCGGTCATGGTCGCGCGCGGGCCGTGGATTCGCGGAAATGGGTGCAAAACCAGTCGCGGGCCAGTTCGGCCACCGCTTCCAGCGTGCCGGGCTCGGCGAACAGATGGGTGGCGCCGGGCACGATCTCGACGCGTGTCTCGCACGTCATCGCTCGCTGGGCGAACCGGTTCAATTCGATTACCGTCGGGTCGTTTCCACCCACGATCAACAGGGTCGGCGCTCGCACGGCGGTCAGATAGAGGTCGGCGAGGTCGGGCCGGCCGCCGCGGGAGACGACGGCGGCGATGCCCAGTTCCGGCGCGGCGGCCGCCCGCAGCGCGGCGGCGGCCCCGGTGCTGGCGCCGAAGTACCCGATCGGAAGGTCATCGGCGTAGTGCAGCCCGGTGAGCCACCGCGTGACACCCGCCAGCCGATTCGCCAGCAGGCCGATATCGAAGACATTGGCGCGGTCGAGCTCTTCGGCGGGGGTGAGCAGATCGAACAGCAACGTTCCGAGTCCGGCCCGCTGCAGGACGGTGGCGACGAATCGGTTGCGCGGACTGTGCCGGCTGCTGCCGCTGCCGTGCGCGAAGATGACGACGCCCGTCGCGGCTTCCGGGACCGTCAGGTGGCCGCTCAGTTCGGCCTTCCCGACGGTGATGGTGACCTCGTCGTCGACCAGCGGCGGATCGTCGGAATCGGCCACATCGGGTCGTTCGCGGGCGGCGACCGCCGCCCGGGCGAGCAGATCGACGACTTCGGCGTCGCTCGTCTGACCGAAGTGCCGGTACCACTGGCCGACCGCGTCGAAGAGCAGCGGCGTTTCCAGGCAGACGATGTCGTCTGCTTCCGGCCGCAGCGACGCCAATGCCTCGCGCGGGGCGACCGGAGTCGCGAGGACGATGCGGGCGGCGCCGCGGGCACGGGCCACGCGGCAGGCGGCGCGGGCGGTGGCCCCCGTCGCGATGCCGTCGTCGACGAGCACCACGGTCCGGCCACGCAGCGGCGGTCCGTCGCGCCCCTGCCGGTACATGTCGACGCGACGCGCAAGTTCCGCGCGTTCGTGCTTCTCCACCGCATCGATGTCGTCCTCGGACAGCCCGGTGCGGCGCACGACCAGGGTGTTGATTACCCGGGTGTCGTCCTCGCCGATCGCGCCGAAGGCGAGTTCGGGCTGATAGGGGACGCCCAGCTTGCGGATCACCAGCACGTCCAGCGGCGCGCGCAGTGCCCGCGCCACCTGGAAGGCGACGGGCACTCCGCCGCGCGGCAGGCCCAGCACGACGACATCGGTATCACGCAGGGCCATCAGGTGCGTCGCGAGCTTGCTGCCCGCCTCGACGCGATCACGAAACACCATCGAATGCCTCCTGCCGGGTTCTTGCGAAGCCCGCGGGCAGCGCCGCATGCCGGCTCGGCACGGCCCACGCCCTGGCGCTACGGCGACCACCGGACCTCGGCGCGGAGTCCGAGGAGGTCCTCACCGATCTCACCGACCGGGTCGCCGACGTGCTCATCGGGTCTCATACGGCAACTATCCGCGTTCGCTCGCTCCGCCGAATCGTGCCGAAGGCTCCGATGCGTGGGACGTTGGTCAATTTTCTCGCCGGAGCCCTCCCTCGCGCTGCCGAGGGGCCGGCGCCGCCGCGGCGCGGGAATGTCACCGGTTCGTCGGTGGCGCGGCAGGCATCGGGAAGCTCAGGGGCGGGGCAGCGTCCCGATCGGGGTGCGATCGGGCATTGCGGTGTGCGCCGCTCGGGCCAGCGGCCGCAGCAACTCGGCGAGGCGTCCGGTCGCCGCGGACCCGATCTCCCGCCACGGCCGCGCGGCCAAATCGTCGGTGCGCCTTTCGATCTCGTCGAATTCGGCGCGACCGGCCAGGGTGGGCCGTCCGTCCGCGTCGAGCCAGCCGCGGTCGGTCAGGCCCGCGATCGCGCGATCCCACTGCTCGTCGTCCCACCCGCGAGCCGGTTGCAGGATGTCGCGTCCGGAATCGGTGGCGGCGCGCCAGGCCAGACTCTGACATCCGGTCAGTCCGGCGGTGGTCAGCGCGGCGACATGGCCGTCACCTCGGTGCTCGCGCAGCACCGTGCAGGCGTGCCACAGGACCGACAGCGGGTCGCCGGGCCAGGTCAGGTCGGCATTGGCGGCGGCGAGGGGTTTGCCTTCGAGTTCGACCGCTGCCGCGGCCCGCCGGGCCAGTTCGGCCGCCTCGGCGTACTCCTCGTCGGTTCCGCCGAGCCGGATCAGCGCGGCGCGGGCGCCGGCGGAGCGGGCCGCGAGCACTCGCTGCGGCGTCGCCAGCTCCCACACGCCCGGCAGCGCGCGAGCCACCATGGCGGGGGAGAAGCCGAAGAAGGCCGCCGTCACCACGCCGGGACCGACCGGCCCGAACGGCGCCGATCGACCGCCGAAATAACCGCGCCAGAAGCCGCGCAGACCCGCCTGCTCGAATTCGGCCCGGCATTCCGGGGCGAAATAGGTCACCGCGTGGATCGGCTCGAACACCGCCCACATCTCGCGTGCTGAAATCACCCGCACCCCTTGTCTGTTCGCATCCTCCGGCAAGTGGATCACCTCGATCCTAGGTACCTCCGGAATCCCGCCACCCCGCCACCGCCATCGTGGTCAGGTCGGGATGAGGGCGAGCCCGACCACGCCGAGGACGTACACGACGAGCACGGTCAGCGAATCCGGTCCCATCCGCAACCATTGGCGGCGGGGACGGAACACCAGGCCGGTCATGTAGACGAGGGTGAGCACGCCGCCGAGGGCGGTGAGGTAGATATCGGTGTTGTGGGCTCGAGGAAGCACCGACGACCCCGAGAGCAACGTCGCGAGCAGAAACAGCACCGGGAGGAACGCGTTTCCGCCGAAGATGTCGCTGACGGCGAGTTTGTAATCACCCATGCGCGTGGAGGTCAGTCCGGTCGACAGTTCGGGCAGTGAGGTGGCCGCGGCCAGCACCGTGGCGCCGAACACGACTCCCGACATTCCCCAGCGGCCGAACAGTTCCTCACCGCTGCGCTCGATGCACACGCCCGCGGCCAGGGTGACCACGGCGGCCCCGGCGAAGATCAGCGCCGTCCGGCCGGTGCCGACCCCGCGACGCGTGGCGTGGTCCTCCTTGGTGGCCGTGGAGTGCCCGGCCGGACGGTCCTGGCCGCCGGGCGCGTCGCCGGCCTCGTGCCACGGCAGGCTGCGTCCCGCCCGGCGCAGCAGCAGCAATCCGATGGCCCACAGCACCGCGATGAGCACGACTCCCGGCGTCATCCGCCAGGCGATGACGTCGGACGGCATCTGGGTGGACATCACGACGAGCAGCAGCAACGCCACGACCAGCGCGCCTTCCAGCAGCAGTGTCAGCGAGGCGGCCAGATAGGTCAGCGGCGCGCGCGGGCGGACACCGGCGGCGTCGAGCGCGACGAGGACGACGGTCTGCAGCGCGATCCCGCCGAGAATATTGCCGACTGCCACGTCGAGCTGATGCGCGAGCGCCGCACTGGCGGTGATCGCGATCTCGGGCAGATTGGTGGCGACGGCCAGTAGCAGGACCCCGCCGAGCGCCTCACCGAGGTGCCAGCGCTGCGACAGCACATCCGTGGTGTCGGAGAGTTTCACGCCGGCCACCCAGATGGCCGCGGCGCAGGCCAGGAAGATCAGCAACAGCAACGGCGAAGACAGTGCGCTCATGATGGCGCAGTCATAGCCGCGGTCCCCAGGATTCAAACTGGGCACATCCGCCCCACGGGCCACGACTCGGCGAGCGATGTAGCCCAGCTCACACCGTCGGCGCGCAGCGGCCGTCAGCGTGTCCGATTCGCAGCGAAACATGCTGTACGAGAAGTGGTTTCGTGGTGAATCGCACCACCGGGTGCGCTGCCGGTGTAGCGCGGCCGTGAGCGGGTAGCCGCCGGAAAGTGCCTAATCGACGGGGGCGGTGGCGGGCGGCGAGACGCGGTGCCCGCAACCGGCCGCCGATGTGGATCAAGGAGGGCTGATGCGGACGGTGACGTCCATGCCGCAGCAGATCACCGTGGACGAACAGGTGTGGATTCCGATGCCGGACGGGGTGCGGCTGGCCGCCAAGGTGTGGCGGCCGGTCGCCTCCGACGACGCCCCGGTGCCCGGCATCCTCGAATACATCCCGTATCGCAAGCGGGATCTGAGCGCGGTGCGGGATTCGATTCACCACCCGTATCTCGCCGGCCACGGCTACGGCTGTGTCCGCGTCGACCTGCGCGGCACCGGCGAGTCGGAGGGAGTGCTCGCCGACGAATACCTGGAACGAGAGCATCTCGACGCCGAAGCGGTGCTCGCCTGGATGGCGGCGCAGCCGTGGTGCAACGGCCGGCTCGGAATGATGGGCATCTCCTGGGGCGGCTTCAATGCGCTGCAGGTGGCGGCCCGCAAACCCGCGGGGCTCGAGGCGATCGTGATCTCCTCGTTCACCGACGATCGCTATTCCGACGACATGCACTACATGGGCGGCGCCCTGTTGTCGGACAACATCGCCGAATCGGCGACGATGTTCGCCTACAGCACGCTGCCGCCCGATCCCGCGCTGGTCGGCGAGCGATGGCGGGAGATGTGGCTGGAACGGCTGGAGAACTGCAGCCTCTGGGCCGCGAACTGGCTCGAGCACCAGCGCCGCGACGACTACTGGCGGCGGGCGTCGGTCTGCGAGAACTACGCCGACGTCCAGATTCCGGTGCTGGCCTCCAGCGGCTGGGCCGACGGCTATTCCAACGCCGTCGCACGGCTGCTCGAGAACCTGGAAGTTCCGCGCAAGGGCCTCATCGGCCCGTGGTCGCACAAATATCCACATCTCGGCGAACCCGGCCCCGCGATCGGCTACCTGCAGGAGGTGGTGCGCTGGTGGGACCATTGGCTCCGCGATATCGACAACGGCGTGATGGACGGGCCGATGCTGCGCACGTGGATGCAGGAGAGCGTGCCGCCGTCCACGTCCTACGAACAGCGGCCTGGCCGCTGGGTCGGTGAGCCGGCGTGGCCCTCACCGCACGTGCGGGCCGTGGCGCACCCGCTGGCACGCACTCGGATCGCGCGCCCGGACGAGCCGGTGGCCCCGGCGGCGCTCGCGGTCGAGTCGCCGCTGTCGGTGGGACAGTTCGCCGGGAAGTGGGCGTCCTACAGCGCTCCGCCGGATCTGCCCTACGACCAGCGCGAAGAGGACGGCGGCTCGCTGGTGTTCGACACCGACGCGCTGACCGAACGCTGCGAGATCCTGGGCGCGCCGACCGTGACGCTGGAAGTGTCGGCCGACAAACCGGTGGCGATGGTCGCGGCCAGGCTCTCGGATGTCGCCCCGGACGGCCGCGCGACCCGGGTCACCTACGGCCTGCTCAACCTGACCCACCGCGACGGGCACGACGAACCGGAGCCGCTGGAACCGGGTCGGCGCTACCGCGTCACTGTCCAGTTCAACGCCGTGGCCCAGGCCTTCCCGCCGGGTCACCGGATCCGGTTGTCGCTGTCGACGTCGTACTGGCCGCTGGCGTGGCCGCCGCCGGAACCGGCCCTGGTCACCGTGTACACCGAAGGCAGCGCGCTGACGCTGCCGATCCGCCCGGTCGCCGAATCCGACGATGTCGCGGTGCGCCCGTTCGAGGAGCCGGAAGGCGCCGAGCCGATGCGCACGACGCAGATCAGCCCTGGCGAGCAGAAATGGACGGTCTCGCGCGACCTGATCGAATACCGGTCCGCGCTCGACATCGTCAAGGACGCCGGTCTCGTCCGCTTCGACGAGCACGATCTCGACGTCGACCGCCGCGTCCACGAACGCTACAGCTGGAAGGCGGACGAATTCTGTTCCGCCACAGCGGAAACGTCGTGGTCGATGAGTTTCGCCCGCGGCGACTGGCGGGCCCGCACCGAGACCCGGACCCGCGTCACCTGTACCTCGACCGAATTCCTCGTCCACGCCGAACTCGACGGATTCGAGGGTGAACAGCGAATGTTCTCGCGGAACTGGAAGAGGGTGATCCCCCGTGACCATGTTTGACCTGGAGCCGGTAGCCCCGGTGAACCACGCGAAACCGAGTCTGCGCAGCCGGATGCTGATCGCCGGCATGCGAATGACCCACGCGGACAAGACCTTTGCCGACGCGCACGCGCTACGGGAGAGCATCCGCAAGAGCCAGCGGCCCGACCGCGACCGCCCGCCGGCCGAATTGCACACCCATTACTGGGTGACGCGCCGCACCATGCAGGGCCGGCCGGTCTACACCATCCGGCCACTCGAGGGCGGCACCTCGCGCCACGTCCTCTACCTGCACGGTGGCGCCTACGTGCACCAGATCCAGCACGACCACTGGAAGTTCCTGGCGCGACTGGTCGACCGGACCGGATGCAGCGTCACCGTGCCGCTCTACCCGCTCGCGCCCGCACACCACGGCGACGACACGGTGGCCATGGTGCGCGCCGTGCACGACGAGGTTTTCGCGCACACGGCCTCGGAGAACAAGGTGTTCATGGGTGATTCCGCCGGCGCCGCGCTGGCGCTGGTGCTGGCGCGCGAGCTCGGCGCGACGGAGGCGGTCCCGCCCAAGGAGGTCGTGATGATCTCACCGTGGCTCGACGTGACCATGACCGATCCCATGGCCCGGGCTCTCGAGCCGTGCGACCCCTACCTCGGCGTCGCGGGACTGGCCGAGGCCGGTCGCCTGTACGCGGGTGACCTCGACCGGTGCGATCCGATGATCAGCCCGCTGAACGCACCCGCCGCGACGCCCGGGCGCCTCAACCTGTTCGTCGGCACCCGCGACATCCTGTTGGCCGATGCCCGGCGCTTCCGGGCGCGGTGCGTGCGTGAGGGTGTCGAACTCGCCTACTTCGAATATCCGGGAATGTTCCACGCGTGGCATCTCTCGGATGTTCCCGAGGCGCGGCACGCGATGCGCCGGCTGGTGCGGATCGTGCAACGCCCGGCGCCCCGGCCGGATGCCGGGGAATCGATGCACGCGCCCGTGGAAAACATTTCGAAATGAGGAATTCGTGAGCACTGCCGACATCTTCGTAATCGGTCTCGACGACGGAAATCTGCGCACCCTCGAGCAGATTCCGGATGCGCAGCGGTTCCGGTTCCACCCACTGCTCGGAATCGAGGAAACGCAGGAGGGCGAGATTCCGATCGAGGACCTGTTGTACAAAGCGCACGAAACACTGAAGGGCTTCGACGGCGATATCGCGGCTGTCGTCGGTTACTGGGATTTCCCGGTGACCGCCCTGGTTCCGATGTTGTGTGAACAGTTCGGACTGCCCAGCGCCGATCTCGAGGCAGTGGTCAAATGCGAGCACAAGTACTGGAGCCGGATCGAGCAGAGCAAGGTGATCGACGAGATCCCGAAGTTCGGAATCGTCGATCTCGACGGTGAGGCCCGGCTGCCCGAGGGGATGAACTATCCGGTGTGGCTCAAGCCCGTCAAGTCCTTCTCCTCGGAACTGGCGTTCCACGTCCACGACGATCGCGAGTTCGAGGCGGCGGTCGAACAGATCCGCGAGGGCGTCGGCCGTGTCGGCAAACCGTTCGAATTCGTACTCGACCGGATCGAACTTCCGCCGGAGATCGCCGCGATCGGCGGCCAGGCCTGCCTGGCCGAGGAAACGCTCACCGGAGTGCAGGCCGCGACCGAGGGATACGTCTATCGCGGGCAGGTCACCGTCAACGGCGCCCTGGATTCGATCAACTATCCGGATACGCCCTGCTTCCTGCGGCATCAATATCCGTCCCAGTTGCCGCCCGAGATCGTGGCGCGGATGACCGAGATCTCCGAGCGCGTCATAGCGCAGATGGGCCTGGACAATTCGACCTTCAGCATCGAATTCTTCTGCGAGCCGGAGACGGGACGGGTCTCGGTCCTGGAGATCAACGCCCGCCATTCGCAATCGCACGCCGACATGTTCTATGCCGTGGACGGCGTGCCGAATCACCACTGCATGGTGCGACTGGGCCTCGGCCTCGATCCGCGGCTGCCGAAGGGCCAGGGCCGCTACGACATCGCCGCCAAGTGCTACCACCGCCGCTTCTCCGACGCGATCGTGACCAGAATTCCCACGGCGGCCGAGATCGAGCGGATCCAGGACGACATTCCCGGCGTCACCATCGAAGTGGTTCCCAGCGAGGGAACCCGGCTGTCGGATATGCCGGCGCAGGACAGCTACAGCTACGAACTGGCGGATCTCTTCATCGGCGCCGACAGCGAAGCGGATCTGATCGCCAAATACGAACGCTGTGTCGAGGCCCTGCACTTCGAATTCGACGAGGAGGGCTAGGTGTAGGAGGCCTGGACGTTGGTGACGCCCGCGTGGAGTCGCCTGGCTGGTGGCTGGTTTCCGGCGGCCGAATGCGGT
>NZ_LZML01000019.1:0-1186 GCF_001665695.1 Nocardia sp. 852002-51101_SCH5132738
ACCATCATCGCCGCGGCCATGCTCGACCGGCTCCTACATCGCTCGGTGGTCCTCAAACTCGACGGCGATTCCTACCGCCTGCGAGACCACCATGCCCGATCAGAAAACCACCGCACGGCCTCCGGAACCATCCGCCGGCCGCTACAGTAGAACCGCCTCACGGGTGGGGAATTTCGATGAGCACCACTGGGGAAGTTTCTTGAGCCTCGTCAGCTGACTGCGCTCACCGAATCTCCCCAGCCGGGCTCATCGAAATGCCCCACCCGTGAGCGGTCCTGATTATAGGGGTTCGCGGTTTCCGGTCGTGGCCCGGCGGAGGTTGTCGGCGGTGGCTTGGTGGTCGCGTAGCCGGTAGGAGTCGCCGTCGAGGTTGATCACCATCGACCGGTGCAGGAGTCTGTCCAATAATGCTGCGGCGACAGTGTTATCGCCGAGGACTTCGCCCCATTCGGAGACGCTGCGGTTAGTGGTGATCACGATCGATGTCTTCAAGTACCGTTGCGCGACAACCTGAAACAGTGCTGATGCCGCCTCTGCAGGTAACGGCAGGTATCCCAGTTCGTCGATCGCCAGGAGCGTTGGTCCGGCGTAGAAACGCATGCAGGTGGCCCACCGGCCTTCGATCGCAGCTTTGTGGCAGCGGGCCGCCAAATCGGCGGCGGTGGTGACATAGGTGCGGTAGCCGGCGTGCACCGCAGCCCGGGCTAGACCCAAGGCCGCTCAGTTTGGTGTGCTGCCGGGTTGTCAACCGGGTAGCACGCGCACGCTGATGTGGGTTTGGTAGATGGTCCGGTCGATCACCCCCTTGGCGCGGTGTTTGGAGATTGCCCGTTTGACCACGCGAAGGCTGCTGCGGGGCCGGCGATGTGGGAGCAGGTCAGCGCGCACGGCCCGCCCGATCACACCGACGATATCGACAGTCGCGCCGGTGATGACCCGGCCGCATGGACGAGCTGGTCGCGGGCGGTCTGCAAAGCGACGGTGAAACTGCCCCGGTCCGCGACCATGCCCGGTGTGGCCAGCGCGGTATCGGCGATCGCGGTCCGCAACGCCTGGTAGGTGATCAGCAACGCGTAGACCTCCTGCGCGACATCGTCGGCAGTACGCGCCGAGGGTGTCACGAGAACCGTGTAAGTCCGAAGCTAGTTCGGAACTAAATCTATTCTAGCACAATGGAATGCAGCGG
>NZ_LZML01000020.1:0-55447 GCF_001665695.1 Nocardia sp. 852002-51101_SCH5132738
GACGCTGGACCCCGACCGTGTGCACACCCTTCTTCAGGTCGCCGGTCTCATCGACCACCAGTGTCGCGTCGACCTCGCCCAAATGCCCGACCACGTAGTCGCGCAGGTCATCTCGCAACCCGTCCTCGTCGAGGACCGCGGACGCGAGCAGGTGCTGCATCGCATCCGGCGAGCGATCACCGGCATACTCGGCCAGTGTCCAGCAGTTCTTGGCCGGCAGCTCCGATATCAGCCCGGTCAGCATCCGCCCGGCAGTCGCACGGGTCTCGGCTCGCGCGAACCGTGACCCGATCGCGCCGGTGAACTCGTCGAACTGTCGCCGCCACCGTGGGGCGGCTACGCTGTCGAACACGGCCACCGCCAATTCAGTTGTGTCCCACACAAACACAACCTGATCACGCGGTGGCCGCCCAACTCCCGGCACCCTGAACAGCAGAATCGTTGTCTACGAAGTCCGGCTGGAGTACTAGCCGCATACATCCTCACTTCTTGCCGAATCCTTTTTCGCCGGTCTCGCACCTGCCGCGGTCGTCGGTTGCGCAACGCGCCGTCATTCGATCCAGCGGCTCAGTTTGTCGACTACACATGCCGGCTTTGCTGATCCTTCGATTTCCACAGTCACTCGGATAGTGGCCTGCACCCCTCCTGGCACGTCGGTGCACGCCAGGATTTCGCCGCTACCACGCACGCGCGACCCCGCCGGCACCGGAGCCGGGAACCGGACGCGGTCGGCGCCGTAGTTCACCCCCATGGAGACGTTCCGAACGTTGATCAGTTGCGGCAGAAAGAGATTGCACAGCGCCAGCGTGAGATATCCATGCGCGATCGTCGACCCGAACGGTGAGCTTTTCGCGCGTTCGACGTCGACATGAATCCACTGGTGATCGCCCGTCACTTCGGCGAAGCCGTCGATCCGTTGCTGGTCGATCAGGACCCAATTCGTAGGGCCGAGCACAGCGCCGGCTGCACCACGCAGACCAACCAGGCCGTCGACCACCAACGGTCCCGCATCCGGATTTTCCGGTGTCGTTGCGGGGGTGGAAATCTTCTGAACGATACTCATCGGCAATCTCCTTCGTTCAAGGCACAGCGAGATCCAGCCCGCAAGCGTCTCGGCTGGCGCAGCAGTTGCGCGAGCGGAGTCCGACTCGGTCCGGTGTGAGTGTCAGGCGAGAAGAGCGGACTCTCGGCAACGCCTATCCGGAAGGTCGGCAGCAGCGCAGTTTCGGCGGCATCCGGCGGTAATGCGATCACGGCTGGGAGGCGGGGACGTCGAGCGGCGCATCGGCCGGATACTCGTGCGGCGCCATCGCATAGGTTTCGGTGAGCAGCGCGATGAATGCCGGGTCGGTGATCGGGTCCGTCGGTTCGCTGCAGGCGATCCCACGGGTACGCAGCTCGGCAAGCACCATGTCGAAAACGGTCTCCATGGGGTGCTGCTGTGTCGACGTGCCCATCGGAGTTCCTTCCATCTGTCGCTGCGCATCGCCCGGCGCGGCAGGGCGAATCACATGTCGGGCCCGCAAGGTGTCCGCGCGGCCTTCGGCCGGCTCCACTGCGCTTCTCTCGGACAGGGTGCGGCGTTTCGCGACCTCCCGAATCTGTTCGCCCGGCGGACGTTACCGGCGTGATACGAAGGCGCTGAGCGAATTTCCCGCTCAGCGGAAGCGTGGTCACCATTATCGACCTGCACGTCCTCCGGGGCAGGAAGTAATACGCCTGCGACCGGGACGACGACCCTCTCCGCAGCTCAACGCTTTCGGTCGCTTACAGCATCGGCAATACCGAGTACACCGGCCGGACCATCCCGCCTTCGCTGCGACGATACGCACAATCACCGACTGGATCGCGGCGCATCGCAACCAGTATCCCGGCCAGTGAAATCACCCTGTTGAACAATCGCTGCGCCTGAGCATGCTGAGCGCATCGGTGACGAACAAAGGAGTACCACCACAATGACTACGCTGCAGCGCTACGCCGATCGCCGAGTCCTGGTGACGGGGGCCGGATCCGGAATCGGACAGGCGACGGTTCTGCGCATCCTGTCCGAGGGCGGCCGGGTCGCGGCCGCGGACATCAGCGCCGACGGCCTGAAGGATACGCACGCCAAAGCAGGCGGCGACGCAGAGCGCCTGACCACCGTCGTCATGGACATCGGTGCCGAGGAATCGGTGAAAACCGGTGTAGCCGAAGCGGTCCGGGAGCTCGGCGGCCTCGACGCACTGGTGAACGCGGCAGGGATTCTGCGCTCGGCACACTTCGAGCAGACCACCGTGGCCGACTTCGAACAGGTGATCCGAATCAATCTCATCGGCACCTTCGTGGTGATCCGGGAAGCCCTGCCGGCGCTGCGCGAGGGTACCGGCCCGGCGGTGGTGAACTTCAGCTCCACCTCGGCGCAGTTCGCTCACCCGTACATGTCGGCCTACGCGGCCTCGAAGGGCGGTATCCAGGCGATGACCCACGCGCTGGCCATGGAATTCAGCAAGCAGGGTATCCGCTTCAATTCCGTTCAGCCGGGCTCGATCTCGTCGGGCATGACCGACGGCACCGGCGAAGCCAAGCAGAGCGTGGGCCCTGGCCTACCCGCCGACGCCGACTTCGCCCTGTTCGGCAAGACCGCGCCGATGCTGCCGCTTCCCGACGGCGCCATTTTCGCCCAGCCGGACGCGGTGGCCGCGGTGGTCGCGATGCTCGCCTCCGCCGACGCATACTTCGTCACCGGCGCCGAAGTCCGCATCGACGGCGGCTCACACATGTGACAGGCGGTCGGAAGCAATTCCGGAAGCGATTTCGAAAATACTTCCGCTCAACGGGATTCCGGCTCCGGAAGCAGACGTGGCCACCTTAGCGTTCGGCCGTGTTCAGGCCCCGGATCGGCATCCGCACCCGCGTCGTCGCGGTGGCGGCCATTCCCTGCATGTCGTTGTTGCTCGTCGCCGTAGGCGCCGCAGGTCACTTCCTGCAAACCGGCCAGCACGCCCGTGATTGGGCGGCCCAGAACCGTCGCGCACTCGAGCCGGTGGTCACCATGGTCGAAGCGATGCAACAGGAACGGCAGCTGACCATGGTGGCCGCCCAGCGGGCACAGCCGGTCCCGACTCTTGCATCGGCACGCGCGCACGTCGACCACGCGCTTGCCGACCTCACTCCTATGGGCGAGGCGCTGGCCGCTATCGATCCCACCGGATTCCGCGACGTCCTCGGCAACTCCGTGACGGTACTCGCGAAGCTGCCCGCCACCCGCTCGGGCATCGATGCCGGCACGCTGAACGCCGACGATGCCTACGATTACTACAACCGAGCAGTCGAGGTCATCACCACCGGATCGGCCGTCGCGGCGCAGCGCGCACCCGATACGGCCACCGCGCGGGAATTGAGTACCGGGCTGTCCATGTTTCGCGCGGTAGAGGCGATGTCCCGGGCTCATGCGCTGGCCGCAGCGGCCACACCCCGCGGATTCACCGCCGAACAGCTGCAGCGTTTCACCCGTGAGGTCGGCTACTACCGGATCGCGCTGGACCACTTGGCATGGCAGCTTTCCGGTCCGCAGCGAGATCGGCTGCGCGCGTTGTCCGACAGCGGCGACTGGCGCACGACCATCGCCGCCGAAGATGCGCTGATCGTCGCCGCGCCCGGAGCCGGCATCGTCGGCGACGCCGCATCGGAAGCAGCCGCGCACGCAACATCCGGACTACTCGAACTCTGGCGCGCGCAGAATGCCGCCGCCGGGGCGTCGGCGCAAGCGGCCGGTGACCGGATCTCGCACCGCTCGATGCTCGCCGCTTTCGCGGCGGTTGCCATCGCGGTGATCGCGGTCGCGGCCGCGCTCGTCGCCGCGGACCGGCTGGCTCGCCGGCTGGTGCGCCTGCGCACCGACACCACCGACCTGGCCGAGCGACGCCTGCCCGCCATCATGAGCCGTTTACGCCGTGGAGAGCAGGTGCAGATCGACAATGAAGTCGTCCGACTCGATCCGGGCGCCGACGAGATCGGGGATGTGGCCGCCGCCTTCAACCAGGCACAGTTCGCGGCGATATCGGCTGCCGCTTCGGAGGCTGCCACCCGTAACGGCGTCCGGGCTGTCTTCGTCAACATCGCCCATCGGAGCCAGCTCGTGGTGCACCGGCAACTCGAGGTGCTCGACCAGGCAGAACGTGACGCCGATGATCCGAACTATCTGCAGACCCTGTTCGCACTGGACCACCTGGCGACCCGCGCCAGACGCAATGCCGAAAACCTGATCATCCTCGGTGGGGAACGCCCCGCCCGGCGCTGGCGCAATCCGGTGTCGCTGTTCGACATCGTGCGCAGCGCTGCGGCCGAAACCACCGACTACCAGCGCGTGGACATCACCCGACTGCCCGATGTGCGAATCGCCGGTCATGTGGTCGCCGACGTCGTTCACCTGCTGGCGGAACTGATGGACAACGCCACCGCGTTCTCCCCGCCACAGTCGCGGGTGCGCGTCGACGGCCGTGTGATCGGTGGCGATGTGCGCTTGGCGGTGTGCGACCAAGGGCTCGGCATGGAGCCCGCAGAATTGGGGCGGCGCAACGAGCTTCTCTCGGCGGCACCGGATTTCGGCATCGCCGCACTGACAGGCGACTTCCGCCTAGGCCTGTTCGTGGTGGCCGCACTCGCCGGACAGCACGGACTGTCGGTGCGGCTGACCGAATCCGAGTACGGCGGTATCAGCGCGGTCGTATCCATCCCCGCGACGCTGTTGTCCTCGTCCGAGGCCATCGAGTAGGCGACGCGAGGTCGTCGACCACGAATCCGAGGTGATGGATACGTGAACCTGATTGCCGCACAGGAGAATTCGGTACCGCGCGCATGCGGTGTGCGTCGGACAGACCGATGCGTTGCAGAGTCCGGTGTTCGACACCGTCGGTGAGGCATGCATAGTTCGATTCCTCGAAAACCGTGCTGCCTCACCCCCACCGCCAGGTGTCCAGTGGCATCCATGTGCTGGACCGTGGATCGGGTTCGGGGGCCAGCTGTTTGAATGCGGAGCGATGAAACAGCAGCGGAGGGCCCGCATGCTGCACGTCCGCTTCGATCACCCGGCCGATCACGATGGTGTGATCACCGCCGTCGACCTCACGCTCCAGCGCGCAGGTCAGTGACGCGATCGCTCCCTCCAGCCTGGGGGCGCCGTTCGCCGCGGGATGCCAGGTGATTCCGGCGAATTTGTCGGCGCCGCTCATCGCGAACTGCCGGCACAACCCTTGCTGGTCGGCAGCGAGGATGTTCACACAGAACTGTCCGGATTCCCGGATATGTGGCCAGGTCGAGGAGGTGCGGGCCGGGCAGAAACAGATCAGCGGCGGATCCAGGGACAGTGACGAAAACGACTGGCAAGTAAATCCGACGGGTTTGCCGGCGGAGATCGCTGTGATCACGGTGACCCCGCTGCAGAAATGGCCCAGCACCGCCTTGTAGTCCGAGGCCCCCAGTCCGTTGTTTTCCGATGCGCGGGCCACTACTGCTGCTCCTGTCCGGTGTCGCCCAGTACGACCCGGGCGCCGGGCATCGAGAATCGGTGGGCGTGTGCGGCACTTCGGCCGCGGCCCGCTCCGGTGATGAGCACAACCTTGTCTTGTAGTCCCAGCCACTCTTCGGTCGTGTCGTTCATGCCGCCTCCGGATCGGTCGACGGCGGCCCGTGCCGGCTGCCGGCGCCGATCGTCTTCATCGATATGCGTTGGAGTGGAGCGCTTTTCACCATTGTCGTCTAGGCCGGCTCGGTCGTCTCCTGCGCGGCGTGGCGCGCGGCGATGTACCCGAAGACCAGCCCCTGGCCGATGGTCGCCCCGGCTCCGGGATAGCTGGCGCCGAAGGCGTTCGCGGCGGTGTTGCCGATCGCGTACAGCCCTTCGATGACGCCGCCGTCTTCACGCAGGACCCGCGCGTCCTGGTCGGCGACCACCCCACCGCAGGTGCCCAGATCGCTGAGAATCATCTTGACCGCGTAGTACGGGGCTTTCCGCAGCGGTGCCAGATTCGGGTTCGGCGAAACGGTGGGATCGCCGTAATAACGGTCGTAGGCGCTTGCGCCGCGCGCGAATTCCGGATCGGTTCCGGTCTCGGCGTAGCGGTTCATGTTCTGGAAGGTCTCGGTGAACGCGTCCTCGGGTACCCCGATAGCCCGCGCGAGTGCAGCGGGATCGTCGGCACGGTGGGCGATACCGGACTCGAACCAGGCCTGCGGAAGGGGCTGGCGGGGAAAGTACTGTCCGGCAAGGATGTAATTGTTGCGGTAACGCTGATCGAATACCAGCCACATCTGTTCGGCCGGATCTCCTCGCCGCTCCCGCGACAGCAGGGCCTGTCCGAACGACATGTAGTCCATCGCCTCGTTCACGAAGCGCCGGCCGGTCTGGTCGACGACGAACGAGCCCGGCAGCGAGCGTTCGGCGAGCATGACCAGCGGCGCCGCGCCGGGCAGTGGCGCGAAAGCGGGAAACCACCATGCCTGATCCATCAGCGCGGTCCCGGCACCGAGTTCCTGGGCCGCAGTGATGGCGTCACCGGTGTTGCCCTCGGATCCCAGACTGGCGTCGGCATCGAGCCGCGGCGACTGGAACTTGTACCGCGCGGCCATATCGTGATCGAAGCCTCCGGCGGCCAGCACCACCCCTCGCCGCGCGGTCACCGTGACCTCACGATCACCTTGGCGCACCACCGCGCCGGCGACCCGGTCGCCGTCACGAATCAGCCGGACCAGGCTGGTCTCGGTCCACACCGGAATTCCCGCTCGCAGCACGCCCGCGAACAGACCCGCTGCCAAAGCCTGTCCCCCGGCCAGATATTCGCGTCCGATCACCATGCCGCCGATACCGAGGGCCGCCCGCCGCAGAATGCGCGAGAACGCCTTGATCGGTTTGCGCGCAACAAGATTCATCCACTTGTAGTCCGCGCCGGTGACCGGCATCGGCACCGGCGCCTCCATCACACCGGGACGCAGCCGCGGACGCTGCTCCCCCAGGATCGAGGCATCGAACGGGCGGCACTCGCACGTCCGGCCCTCTGCCCGGCCGCCGGGCTCCTCCGGGTGGTAGTCCGAATAGCCCTTCGCCCAGAAGAATCGCATCGGCGTGGTCCGCTCGAGCATCTCGACCGCCGCGGCACCGGCATCGAGGAAAGCCTGCCCACGCTCGGCAGGAGCGGTATCACCAACGACCGACCGCAAATATGCGCGCGCCTCGGCCAGATCGGGGTCCGAATCGGGCAGGCTGGAGTTACCCGGAATCCAGAACGCACCACCGGACCGCGCGGTCGAACCACCCACATAAGCGGTTTTCTCGACGATCACACTCGACAGCCCCTGTTCGTGGGCCGCCAGCGCCGCGGCCATACCGGTGCCGGAACCGACGACCAGTAGGTCGACGATCACCTCGTGGGCGGTCGTGAGCGGGGGCATCGGCTTCTTCGCCATGATTCGGAACTCCACTCTCAGGGGTGGGACGGATTGCCCCAACCTAGATTCGCGCGAACGGCAGTCGAACGTGGTCTTCCATTCAGTGGGAGAGCCCGCGAATTCCGCTGAGCGGAAACGGCTTCTGTCGCACCGGCCGGTGCCCGGTTAGCGTCCGGACATGAGTAACACGTGGAGCAGAGAAGAACTGGAATCGGCGTTTCAGACCTGGCATGCGACGGTCACCCGCGCGGCCTCGGGCACGGGCAGCTGGCGCGAATTCGTCGACCTGTTCACCCCCGACGCCGAATATCACGAGCAAATGGTCGGAGTTCTGAAAGGACCCGACGCCATCTGGGCGTGGGCCGAGCCGACCCTCGCGCAGTTTCCGGGTTCCGCGATGACCTCGTTTCCCGATTATTGGCATCTGATCGACGACGTCAACGGTGTGATCGTGGTGAAGCTGAACAATCTGATGCGCGATCCGGGTGACGGCTCACAGATGGGCGCCGACAACATCAGCATTCTGACCTACGCCGGGAATGGAAAGTTTTCCAAAGAGGAAGATATCTACGATCCCGCCGAATTCGTCCGGCTCGTTCCCGAGTGGTGCCGACGTGCCATGGAACTCGGCACTCTCGGCGAAGCCGAGCTGGCATGGTGCAAAAAGGCGCTGCCCGCAGCAGAATCGGACTCCGTCTCGTAAGCGCTCAGGCCGGGTGCGCCCGCGTGGTCGCGGGCTCACCCGGCGCGCGTTTCTCAGTGCAGCCGCGGGATATCGTCACCGGTCGGCAGTTGAATTCTGGATTCCGGCAGGGCGTGTTCGCGCACCGCGCGGTCGATCCGGCGACGCAGGACATCGCAGCCGCGTTCCTGATGCCCCACACCCCGGCCCTGGGCCGCGATCACCGGGCATCGTCCGGCCTCGCCGGTCCACTGGACAGACGTGTGCGCCGCACTGAATTTCTCGATCAGCACGCGCTGGCCGCACTGCTCGCAGTCGAGCGGACGGATGGTCATCGCGCGGCCGATTGCGGCACGGCCAATACGCAGTGCGTGTCGTAGAAGATCGTCGGCATGCACTTGTTGCAATGGATGCACAACGACTTCGTCTGGTTATCCTTCGCGATCCGGTTGATCAGATCCGGCTCGCGCAGCAGGGCACGAGCCATCGCGACGAATTCGAATCCCTCGGCCATCGCGGTGTCCATAGCAGCCTTGTCCGTGATGCCGCCCAGCAACACGAGCGGCATCGACACGTTCGCCCGGATCTGGCGCGCCGCGTCGAGCATGAACAGATCTTCGTACGGATAGTCGTGCAGGAAGAATTTGCCCGCGACCTTCACGCCGAACCGCATCAGCGGTGACATGACCGCGGCGAATTCGTTCAGCGGTGCCTCGCCTTTGAACAAATACATCGGATTGAGCAGGGAACTGCCGATGGTGAGTTCGATGGCGTCCAGACTGCCGTCGGCTTCCAGCCACTGCGCGACCTGGATTGCCTCGTCGAGCCAGAACCCGCCCGGCACACCGTCGTCCATGTTCAGTTTGGCCAGTACCGCGATGCGGTCCCCTGCGGCCTCGCGCACCTCCGCGGCGACCTCGCGAACGAGGCGGGCGCGATTGCGCAGTGAGCCACCGTAGGAATCCTTGCGCCGGTTCAGGGCCGGGCTCAGGAACGAACTCGCGAAGTAGTTGTGGCCGAAATGGATTTCCACGGCATCGAATCCCGATTCGATCGCCAGCCGGGTCGCGGTGCCGTGAGCGGTGCGGATCCGGGCGATATCGGCGAGTGTCGCGGCATGGGTGAGCTGCGGACCCATCGGGCTGATCCGCCGCGACGCCGACAACGCCGGGTAGCCGTTGGATTTCGCGTTCGCCACCGGTCCGGCGTGACCGATCTGGGCCGACGCTGCCGCCCCCTCGGCATGGACAGCGTCGGTGAGCCGGCGCAGGCCGGGTATCGCCTCGTCGCGCATCCAGAGCTGATCGGCCTCGGTACGACCTTCCGGCGCCACCGCGCAATAGGCGACCGTCGTCATCCCGACTCCCCCGGCAGCCACCTGCCGGTGGAATTCGATGAGCTGATCACTGACCAGCGCACCCGGGGCCATGTGCTCGAAGGTCGCGGATTTGATGGTTCGGTTGCGCAGCGTCACCGAGCCCAACCGAGCCGGGGCGAGAACATCGGGAATCGAATTCGCGGTCACGACAATACCTTTCGATGCGGCAGGAAGGTCAGATCCTCGGGGTGCGGGGCGCGCAGCATGGTCCAGTAGTCGACGAGCCGCCACGGGCACGGCACGACCGCACGCCCCGCGGAATTGCGGTAGTACCCGTTGACCTGCGCGCCGGGGTGCACCCATACGGTCTCGTCGAGCGCCTCGTCGACGCGCTCGTTGTACTCGTCCTGCGCCCGCGGCTCGACATCCATCGCGGCGTGGTCGTTCTCGAGCAAGTACTGCAGGCACTCGATGATGTAGTGGACCTGCTCCTCACCGGTGATGTTGTGTCCAGCACCGTGATTGGGCGCGGAGTTCGGCCCGGCGGTGATGAACAGGTTCGGGAATCCGGAAACCTGTACTCCCAGGTACGCCCGCGGGTCCTCGCCGCCTTTCCAGATCTGCGCCAGCGTCGCGCCGTCGCGGCCGGCGATGTCGATCGTGGTGGTGAACTGCAGTTCGAATCCGGTCGCGAGGATGATCACGTCGGCGGGTATGACGGTGCCCTCGGTGGTCACGACACCGTCGGGTGTGATTCGCTCGAACGAGGCCCTGTGCAGGTGCACGTGGTCGCGGTTCAGCGCTTTGAAGAATCCGGGGTCTTTGACGATCCGCTTCGCGTAGGGGCGGAAATCGGGAGTCAGCTTTTCGACCATATCCGGCCGGTCCGGGAAGCTGTTGCGCAGATACTCCTGCGCGGTGCGCAGGACCATGTCGTTGGCCGGCGATGCGGACAGGTGGGTGGCCGCCCATTCCTTGTCGATACGCGGCAGCGGATAAAGGTTGTCGGAGGCGAACCAATAGGTGCGCAGCCGGAACCACTTGTCGTAGAAGGGCAGATGGGCCATCGCCCACTTCTCGCCGGCCGGGACGTCGCCGCCGACCGTCTTCTCCGGGACCAGCCAGTGCGGACTGCGCACGACCACGTCAAGGGTGTCGACCTCGTCGACGATGCTCGCTACGACCTGCACCGAGGTGCAGCCGGTACCGAGAACGACCACGCGCTTGCCGCGCAGATCGATCTCGGTATCCCATTCGGCGGTGTGCACGAGCGTCCCGGCGAAGGTGTCCTTACCCGGCACATCCGGAATGTTGGGGGAATTGAGCATGCCGAGCGCGGTGATCACCGCGCGGGCGCGGTGGTGGGTCAGCTCACCGTCGCGATCCTCGGTGACGACCTCCCAGCGGTTCTCCTGGTCCAGCCAGGTGGCCGATCGCACGCGGGTGCCGAATCGAATGTGCTCGCGCAGCCGGTATTTCTCGACTACACCGAGCAGGTATTCCTGATATTCCGGTCCGGTCGGGTAATACCGCGACCAGTTCGGGTTCAGCTCGAACGAGTAGGAGTAGTAGTGACTCGGGGTGTCCACAGCCGCGCCGGGATAGGTGTTGCGCTGCCAGGTGCCGCCGATATCGTCGCGCTCCTCGAAGATGGTGAACGGAAAACCCGCTTCCGCCAACTTGATTCCGGCGTTGATGCCGACGATCCCGGCGCCGATCACGACGACGTCGAAGTCCGCGGGCGGGGTGACCGTCACCGGGACATGGCGCCGATCCTTGGTGAATCCGGCCTGTTCCAGCAGTATCGGCACGAATTCGTCGTCCACCCGCTGCGCGGTGCAGACCGTCGCCATGCGTTGGAACAGCTCGTCGTCCGGAACATCCAGGGTTGCAACCGAATCGGGCGTCAAGACCTCGCGCGCGCGGGCGCGGATGTCCGCGGCGACATCGTCGGGATAGGTGCCGGGCGGGACCGTCGGACGCGTGCCGGTGCGGTAGTGATTGCCCGGCTCCTCGATCGTCAGGCGCGGACCGAATTCGTCGAGCAGTCCCACGTCGCCGGTTACGTGCACCATCGACATGAGCAGCGGCGCCACCTCGCACTCGTCGATGGCCCGGTGGAGTGCGGCCTCCGGATCGGAGGCGGCGGTAGCGTCGGAGGAAAATGGGACGCCGGTGACGATGGTCTCTGTCATGAGTTACCTTCCGGGAGTGGCACGCCCATCCGGGCGAGCATGTCTCGTGGATTCGCGGGCGGGCGCAGATTCAGCAGTTGGTCGCCACGCCTGGTCGCCGACGCCGTGCACATCTCGTCGTCGGAGAAGACCCAGAACTGCCCGCAGGCGATCTGTTCGACCATGTGCTCGGCTGCCGCGAGCGGGTCGAGTCCCTTTTCGACGTTGTCGCGCTGCATGGCGGCGAACACCGCATTGGCGGTGGGATCGGACGTGGGTGCTTCGCGCTGCGCGGCGAGGAAGATCTCGCTGCGGATCGAATGCGGCACCACGGCACTGACCTGGATCGGCGCGCCGATGATCGACAGATCCTGATGCAGGCATTCCGTCATCGCCTGCACCGCGAATTTGCTCACGATGTACGGCGACTGCACGGCGACGGTGTTGAGGCCGCCCACCGAGGACAGGTTCGCGATGCACGACGGGGATCCGGCTCGAATCATATGCGGCACAAAGGACTTCAGGCAGTAGAAGACGCCGTCGACGTTGATCTGCATCACCCGCCGCCATCGGGCCGGGTCGATCTCCCAGAGCAGTCCCGAGGACTCCACTCCGGCATTGTTGATCAGCAGCTCGACGCTGCCGTGCCGGTCGAAGATCGCCGCCGCCATGGTGTCGACGGCGGCCTCGTCGGCCACATCTACCCCGTACCCCTCGGCACCGCCGCCCTCGGCGACGATCTCGGCCGCGACCTCTGCCGCACGACCGGCATCGATATCGGCGACGACCACGGTCATGCCGAGGCTGCCGAGATGTCGAGCCAGGCCACGGCCGATACCGGCTGCAGCGCCGGTCACCACCGCGGTGCCCCGCGAGAATCGTTCCCGGGCGGCCGCGGTCATCACACGCCCTCCGGAAGAATGTTCGGGTTCGCCCACGAAGGTGGTTCTCGCCGTGGCAATTCGGCGCTGCCGTCCAGCGACATCACCGGAGTGTGCGTCGTATACGGGTAATGGAGGCTGAAGGCCACCAGGCCGGTGCGGTCGGCCGCCGGCACCGTGCACATCTCGAGCACGGTTTGCGCCAGGTACTCCACCGGCTCGGTCTCGTAGCCCTCGGGCAGTAGTGCCGACGCACCCGGAGTCATGATCGCCGTCGACGGGCCGACCGCGTTGACCGCGATTCCGTCGTCGAGCAGCTCCGCCGCCAGGCCTTGCGTGAAACGATGCAGCGCGGCCTTGGCCGAGGCGTAGACGACATCCCCGGAGGTCTTGTTGTACTCCCGGAACGGCCGGATCGGACTCAGCCCGGTCGAGGAACCGATGTTGACGATCCAGCCGGCCCCCTGTTTGCGCAGATGGGGAATCGCCGCCCGGCTCAGTACGAACGGCACTTCGAGATAGTGCTGCACGGTCCGATGGAACGTCGCGTCGCTCATCTGCTCGATCGAGCTGTAATCGGCGAAACCGGCGTTGTTGACCAGGATGTCGATGCCGCCGAGTTCCGCGACGACTGTGTCGATCAGCCGGCCGCGTTGTTCGGCGTCCTCGAGGTCGGCCGGGATCGCCACCGCGCGGCCACCCGCGGCCTCGATCAACTGCACGGTTTCGTCCAGCGAACCGGCCAGCAGATGGGTCGCGCCCGCACGCACCGCAGGGCTCGGCGCATGTGAGCGCGCGGTGACCACCACCGTCGCGCCCTCAGCCGCCAGACGCTGCGCGATCGCTCGTCCGATTCCGCGGCTACTACCGGTGACCAGGGCTTTCTTGCCACTGAGTCGCTGTGTCATGCTTACCTTCCGCATTCGCTGTGTCCGGGTTCACACCCGCATCCATCGTGGGCTGCCGACCAGTCCCGCTCGGCCACCGCTTCCGCTCAATGGGACAGTGAATCGGGCATCACTGGGACAGTGAATCGGGCACCGCCGCCGAGGCGAGAAGCTCACGCATCATGTGCCAAAGGTGCTGGCGCGCAGGCTCGGTCAGTGACAGGCTCGGGAAGGTCAGAAATCCGTGGAACAGCCCATCGAAGCGGTGGGCGGTTACCGCGTTCCCGGCATCGGCGAGACGGCGCGCGTAATCCTCACCGGCCGAGCACGGCGGATCCAACTCGGCGGTGGCCACCACCGCCGGCGGCAATCCGGCCAGGGACTCGGCCCGGCTGGGCACAAGATACGGACTGTCGGTGCCCTGCGGCGCGTACTGCTGCCAATACCAGCGCATGGCCGTGGTCGTGTTGTAGTACCCCTCGCCGTAGCGCTGGTAGGACTCGGTACCGAAATCGTCGTCGATCACCGGATAGAGCAGGACCTGCCCCGCGATCCGCGGACCGCCGCGATCGCGCGCGGCCAGGCTCACCGTCGCCGCCAGATTGCCGCCCGCGCTGTCTCCGGCGACAACGAGTCGAGTTGCGTCACCGCCGAATTCGCCGGCATGGGCGGCGGCCCACTGCACCGCCGCGTACATGTCCTCCATCGCCGCGGGGCCGGGGTGCTCGGGAGCACGCCGATAGTCCACCGACACCACGGCGACACCGACGGCTTGCGCCATCGATCGGCAGAACTCGTCGTGACTGTCGAGATCGCAGAAGACGAAACCACCGCCGTGGGCGAACACGACTACCGGAAGCAGTTTCGGCACATGGATTTCCGGCACGTACAGGCGCAGCGCCAGGTCTCCACCCGGTCCCGCGATCACCCGGTCCTCCGCCAGACGCATGGCGGGCATATGTGTCAGCGGAGCCCGCCGGGACACGATGATCTCGCGCAATTCGGCGGGGTCGTGCTCGGTGACATCCGGAAACGATTCCAGTGCCGACAGCATCGCCTCGACATCGGGATGCAGGTCGGACCGTCGTTGTCCGCCCATAGAGACCACGTCCTTACTTCGTTCGATGGGTACGCGACGGCACGCTCACGCCGTCCGCGGGAATTGCGGCCGGAATCAGGGGGCGGCCGGTGCCGGGGTGCCGCTCAGTTCGAAGCCCTTGTAGCCGGCCGCGGCGACCTCCGCGCAGATCTCGTTGTATTTGCCGAAACCGCCGATGTAGGGCATGAAAACGCGAGGCTTGCCGGGGATGTTGGCGCCCATGTACCAGGAGTTGGCAGTGGGGAACAACGTGCGCGCGGCGACCTCGTTGCACTCGGTCACCCATTCGCCGACCGATTCCTCATCGGCCTCGATCGTGGTGAAACCATGCTCGTCGAGGTAGTCCAGGCAGTCGCTGATCCAGTCGACGTGCTGTTCGGCCATCAACACCATATTGGCCAGCACGCTGGGACTTCCGGGCCCGGCGAGAATGAACATGTTCGGGAATCCGGCCATGGCCAGCCCGAGGTAGGTGCGCGGTCCCGCCGCCCACTCCTCGCGCAGTTCACGCCCGCCGCGGCCCCGGATATCGATGCGCGACAAAGAACCCGTCATCGCGTCGAAACCGGTGGCGAAGATCAGCACGTCGAGGTCGTAGGACGCCTCCGCGGTGCGCACGCCGGTCTCGGTGATCTCGGCGATCGGGGTGGTGCGTAGATTCACCAGGGTGACGTTGTCGCGGTTGTAGGTGTGGAAGTAGCCGTCGTCGGTGACGATCCGCTTGGTGCCGATGGGATGGTCGTTCGGGATGAGCTGATCGGCGACCTGCGGATCGCGCACCATCTCACGGATCTTCGCCTCGACGTACTCGCGCGCGGTGTCGTTGGCGGCCAGGCTCGTCGTCTGGTCCGGGAAGGCCTTGGCGAACAGATAACCCCCGCGCTGCCACCACTCGTCGTAGATCCTGGTCCGCTCCGCGGCGTCGACCTCGAGTGCCCCTTTCGGGTGCGGACTGTTGGGTGTGCCGCCACCGCTGCGGCGCGACAGTCGCCGCCGTTCGGCGTAGTTGGCCTTCACCTCGGCCACGAACTCCGGGTCCAGTGGCCGATTACCTGCCGGAATCGAATAGTTCGGGGTGCGCTGGAAGACATAGAGGTGTTCGGCCTGCTCGGCGAGCACCGGGATGGCCTGGATACCCGAGGAGCCGGTGCCGATGACGCCGATCCGCTTACCGGTGAAATCGACCGGATCGTGCGGCCATTCGCCGGTGTGGTAGCTCTCCCCGGCGAACGTGTCGCGGCCCGGGATGTCGGGCTTGTTCGTCGCCGACAGCACTCCTGTCGCCAGAATGCAGAGGCGCGCGGTCACGGTGCGGCCGGTGTCGGTGGAGATGGTCCAGCGCTGGGCCTGCTCGTCGTAGACGGTCGCGGTCACTCGAGTCAGGAAGTCGTAGGCCGAGCGCAGATCGTGCCGGTCGGCGACGTGCTCGAGATAGCGCAGGATCTCCGCCTGCGTGGCGAACCGTTCCGACCAGGTCCACTCCTGTTGCAGTTCGTCGTCGAAAGAGTATGAGTAGTCGATACTTTCGACATCGCAGCGCGCACCCGGGTATCGGTTGTGGTACCACGTTCCGCCCACACCCTCGGCGGATTCGAAGCCGTGCACGCGCATGCCGCGGCCGCGCAGTTTGTACACCGCGTAGAGCCCGGAGATCCCCGCCCCGACGACCACGGCGTCGAATTCGCTGTCCTGATTTGTCACTGGATTCACTTCCCTCGATGAGGTGATCGATTGAGCCACACCGTAAGTGGCGTACTTCCCCCGGAAACGACGCGTTCCCACCCAGCGGGCCGGCCGGGCCCGCAACACCGCTGAGTGGGATCGAGTTGTGCGACTTCGACCGGCGAACGCCGGTCGCGGCTGGTCAGACGGCGACGGACGCCTGCTGCGCTTCGGCCTGCTGCGCCTGCTTCAGCTGCCGGGCCCACATCCATTCGTGGCCCCAGTAGCTATCGGCGGTGATCTCCTCGGCGGTGTAATAGTTCTCGTCGACCGGTACGCCACCAGTGCCGTACTCGATATCCCAGCCGCCGGGCACCCGCCCGTAGAACGAGACCATCTTGTCGTTGGTGTGCCGGCCCAGCGTGGAGGACACCGGGCAGTCGCGGGCCATCACCTGGTCGTAGGCGCGCCCTACCGCATCCAATCCCAGTACCTCGAAACCCACTTCGCGCCAGCGGTCGATATCGGTGGCGAGCACTCGGACGTATCCGAGTCCCTTGATTTCGGTCATCGGTGCAGGTGTTCCTTTCGGGAACGAATCAGATCATCACGCGAAGCGGGCCCTGCGGCACCTCGACTCCCAGGGAGGCCATCGCCGCCGCGTGATAGGTGGTGCTGCTGACGTGGATCGCGTGATGGAGGCCGGCATGTGCATCCCGCCAGAACCGCTGCAGCGGCTTGTCCATACGAAGGGCGTTGCCGCCGGCCCTGTCGAAAATCTCGTCGGCGGCACGAACGGCGCGCCAGGCAGCACGTACCTGGTCCCGCCGCACCCGGGCCCGAGTCTCGAAGTCGATCTCCTCGCCGAGATCCACCATGTCGTAGATGCGGTCGACGTTGGCCAGCAGCTGCTGGCGGGCGGCGTCGATCTCGGACGCGGATTCCGCAAGTGCGTGCAGCACATAGGGATCGTCCTTGACGAGCGTGCCTGCCGCACCGACCCGATCGCGCTGATACTCGATCCCGGCCGCCAGCAGTCCCTCGCAGATACCGATCGTCGCCGACGTGATGCCCAGCGGGAACATGGTGGACCACGGCATCTTGTACAACGTCTCGGTGACCCCGTACTCCTTGGCCGCGGTGCCGTCGATGACCTTCGCCGAATCCATCACCCGGTAGTCCGGAACGAACGCGTCCTTGACGATGATGTCTTTGCTGCCGGTGCCACGCAGCCCGACCACGTTCCAGGAGTCCGGAACGATTTCGTAGTCCGAGCGGGGCAGGATCACATGCAGTCCCCGCGGCGGCATCAGTGGTTTTCCGTCGTCCCCTCCGACCAGCGCACCGAGGAAGATCCAGTCGCAATGATCGGTGCCGGAGGAGAACTGCCACCGGCCGTTGAGGACATAGCCACCGTCGCGAGGCACCGCCACACCGCCGGGCATATACGGCGACGCCTGCCATGTGTCACCGTCGGCGCCGAGGACCTCCTCCTGCACCTTCGGATCGGCGAAGGCCAACTGCCACGGATGAACCCCGACGATGCCGCCGACCCAGCCCGCGGAACCGTAGATGCCGGCGGTCCTCATCACGGTTTCGGCGAACACCCGCGGATGCGCTTCGAAGCCGTTGTACTTCTTGCGCTGCAACAGCCGGATCAGCCCGGCATCCTTGAGGCCCTTGGCCATATCATCGGGCAGCCGGCCGAGCGACTCCCCTTCTTCGGCGCCGGCACGGATTTCGTCGGCGATCGCGATGATGTTGTCGAGCACTGCGTAGGACATCTGAGGTACTCCTGGTCGAAGCTGGAAGGGCTGAATCGGGGTCAGGAACCGGTAACCGCTTCCGAGCGGCCGGACGACAACTTGGGGGCGATGGCACTGCGTCCGGCGGCGAGGTTGGCGTCCACCTCGGCCTGCCAGTTCTGCAGTGCGCGTTCGGTATCGATCTCGAATTCGAATCGGTTGACCATTTCCGGCTTGATGTCCTCGACGTCGACGTAGAACTGTTCGTACCAGCGGCGCAGCTGATAGACCGGCCCGTCCTCCTCACACAGCAGTGGATTGTCGATGCGCGCCTTGTTCTTCCAGATCTCGACGTCCTGCTCGAAGCCGATCGCCACGCCCTTGGCGACCGCGGCCGCGATCTGGTCGGCGGCCTCGTCGTCCATTCCGACCGGCTTGCGCACCATCACCCCGTACTGCAACCGGAACGAGGTCGGGGTGACGGGGTAATGGCAGTTGATGAGGTAGATATTCGGGTCGCCGTCCGGATCCACACCTCCGCTCCACAACTTGTCCACCATGTAGGACGGCCCGTAATACGTTGCGTCCGACTGGCTTTCGAGGCTGTAGTTGGTACTCTGACTGACTCCGACGGCATCGGCGCGGGGCCGTGAACGCATCAGCTGGTTCGCGGTGTGTCCCTCGAACACGTTGCGGAAATATGTCGGCATGCCGTAGTGGACGTAGAAGAAGTGAGCCATGTCGACGACGTTGTCGACGATCTCGCGACAGTGCGAGCCTTCTACGTCCACGTGGTTCCAGACCCAGTCCGTCCAGCCCGGATCGCCATAGGTCGGCACCTCCGGCACCTCGAGCTCGGCGGGCGGTGTGCGGCCCTGCGGGTCGTTCCAGACGAACAGCTGGCCGCTGATCTCCCTGGTCGGCCACGCCTTGGTCCGCGCCAGCGGCGGAACCCGCCGCGCATAGGGAATGCCCGCGCACTTGCCGTCGCCGCGCCAGCGCCAGTCGTGGAACGGACAGGCGATGTCATTCCCCTTCACCGTGCCTTGCGCCAGATTTCCACCCATGTGCGGGCAGAAGGCGTTGAGCACGTTGAGTTTTCCATCCTCACCGCGGAATACGACCAGTTCGGTGCCGAAAGCCGAGATCTGGTGCGGCTGCCCGTCGTCGAAGTGGCGGACCAGCCCCAGACAGTGCCAGCCGCGAGCGAATCGCTGCGGCGGTACACCGCTGTCGATCACGCGGATCTTGTCTTTGGCGTCGGTCGCGGAATTCACGATACCTCCTGGTCAGACGGTTGCGAGTAGGCAACCTTTCGCGGTGGGATCAGCGTCGCAGGCGGCAGCGAGGGTGTGACGTGGGTCTCCTACTGAATGGGACGGGTTTTCGCCTCGATCCGGCGGCGACGCCGAGCCGGCGCCGCTCCGATCAGTATTCGATCGAAATCTCGTCGCTCACCGGTTCGGCCTGACACGCCAGGATGTACCCGTCGGCGAGATCGTCGTCGGTCAGAATCTCGTTGTGCGCCAGAGTCACTCGCCCTTCGGTCAGTGAACAGACGCAGGCGCTGCACGCGCCCTCGCGGCACGAATACGGCGCCTCGATCCCGGCGGCGAGCAAGGCATCGAGGAGTTTGCGCCCGGCCGTCCACGGCACCTGCCGGTCGGCGCCGTCGATCGACACACGCACCTGACAGACGACCTCGCCGGAGCCGGCCACCTCGTTCTGATCGTCGGCCGCGAACGGCTCGCGCCGCAGGGACAGAAACCGCTCGGAGTGCACGCGCGCGGCCGCGAAACCCGTTTGTCCACATACTTCGGCGGTGAGGTCCATCAGCGGTGCCGGGCCGCAGATGTAGACCGACCTGTCGCGCAGCGGGCGCAGCAGTATCGACAGCGCCCGGCGACTGGGGTAGCCCTGCACCGACTCCAGGATGTGGATCACCGAAAACCTCTCGGGGAAACGGTTTTCCAGCTCACGCAGCTCCGCCGCGAAGATGACCGACTCCTGGTCGCGGTTGGCGTAGATCAAGACCACGTCGCCCGCGCCGCCGAACAGGATCGATTTCGCGATCGCGATGACCGGCGTGATTCCGCTGCCGCCCGCCACCAGGACCAGGGCCTCGTCGAGGGAGGCCGGGACGAAGGTGCCGGCCGGCGGAAGCACATCCAGTTCGTCACCGATCCGCACCGTGTCGCAGAGCCAGTTCGACCCGTGGCCGCCCGCGACCCGTTTGACGGTGAACTTCATCGCCGGGTCGGTGTGCGGTGAACTCGACAGGGAATAGCACCGCGCCGAGCCGGTACCGATGTCGGGAACTCGGATGGTGAGGAACTGCCCCGGGCGATACTCCGTTTTCGTCATGCCGGCCAGCGGTTCGACGACGAACGATCGCGCCTCGGCAGTCTCTTCGACGATCTCGGTGATCCGGACCCGGGCGACGCGAGTTGCCGCCGTCGCTTCCGCCGCATCGGCGCGGGACTCCGGATCGGTACTCGTCTTCGTGGACATCCGCACTCCTGATCGTGGTCAGCACTACGCGCCCGGATCCCGGAGCCGGGGGCCACGGCAGGCTATGCCGCGAAAATCGGCGAAAAAGGGCGATATCTCGCTCATCGGGAAGGTCGTCCGATGCCGATCCCATATCCGTGCGATCGTCGTGCCCGCGCTCGTCACGGCTGTTCGACGTGCACATGCACGTGGTAGTACCGTGGCGAGCATCACAGCGACGTGGCTGGTGGGAGGTCTGGTGAGAACAACAAGCACTGCCGGGGTCCCGGTCTCGGTGGTCGAGCGGGTATCGCTGGTGCTGGAGACTTTCAATGGAGTAGGGCCGCTGACCTTGGCCCAGGTGACCTCCCGGACCGGTCTGCCCCGCTCATCGGTGCACCGGCTGCTCGAACAGCTCGCGAGCGCGGGCTGGCTCGCACGCTCGCCCGAGCAGACGTACGAACTCGGCGTCAAAGCCTACGAAATGGGACAGGCGGCCCTGAATCAGAATCGTCTGCTGCAAGGAGCGCGTCCGGTGATGCAGGCGTTCGCCCAGCAGACCGGGTTCACCATCCAGCTGGGTGTGGTCGACCACGGTGACACCGTCTACCTCGCGAAGGTCAACGGACGCGCATCAGGACCCACCCCGACGGCCGTGGGACAGCGGGTGCCCGCCCACCTGACCGCCGTGGGCAAGGCACAGATCGCATTCAGCGAGACCGCGAACAATCCGCAGATCGTGCAGACCCTGCACCACATGGCTACCGGTGAACTCGTGCGACGCACCACGCAGAGCATCACCTCCGACGCCCGGCTGAAGGAGGAACTCGCCGTCATCCGGGAGCGCGGCGCCGCGTTCGATCGCGGAGAAGCCTTCGCCGGACTCGGCTGTGTCGGGGTATCCATCGGCCCGGCGGACCATATCTACGGCAACCTCGCCGGTATCTCCGTCTGCGCGTCGGTCACCACGCTCGACTACCGCAAACTCGTCGGTCCGGTGCGGATGGCGGCCCGCGAGATCTGGGATCGCTGCGTAGCAGCCGACTTGGCCTCCCATTGATGCGGCTCGGCCGCGACGGTTTGTACGTCGCGGCCCGAGCCTCGATCAGGATGCGGTGGCGTCCGCGGCGCTGAGCCGCCCTGCCATATCCGAGACAGCTCGATAGGCCATGACCATGCCGGACCCCAGGGGGACACCGGGACCGGGATATACCGGCCCCGCAACCGAAGCCGCGGAATTACCTGCGGCGTACAACCCGGCGATCACCGATCCGTCGGGCCGCTGCACTGCGCCCTCGCGATCGATCACGGCGCCGCCCTTGGTTCCGAGGTCGCCGAGGACCAGGCGCACCGCATGGAATCGTGCACCGTCGAGAGGAAGCAGACACGGTTCGGGCGAGGCGGCGCCGACGAAGAAGCGACCGAACGGATCCTCTCCGCGACCGAAATCGTCATCCTTGCCGCGCCCGGCGAATTCGTTGAACCGGCGTACCGTCTCGGTCAGCTGCTCGGCGTCGACGCCGATCGCCGCGGCGAGACCGGCGAGATCGGTGGCGGTGTGCCACAGTCCGGCCTCCGACATCTCCGCCCGGTCGGGGACGGGGACGCAGATGGCGGGCAGGTCGTCACCGAATCGGTTGTCGAAGATGAACCAGAAGCCGTCACCGTGCCCCAGGCGCATCCGCTCCCGCATCTCCCGGCCCATGCGATCGTAGGGCAGCATCTCGTTGGCGAAGCGCTGCGCGGTCTCGTCGACGACGATTCCGGCGCGCACCCCGAGGGTGAATGCGGCGTGCCCGTTGGGGAACAGCGTGGCCGGACACCACCACGACTGATCGAGCAGGTCGAGGGCGGCGCCTGCCGCTTGTGCGAGCGACACCGCGTCGCCGGTCCCGGTGTCCGGATGCGAGGAACTCCAGTCCGCGGTGGGCATGTCCTGCCAGGTCCGGCGCAGCTCCGCCGAACGTTCGTAGCCACCCGCGGCGAGCAGAACGCCGGCACGCGCCTCGATCCGAGTCGGAGTGCCGGCCGGGCCGGCCACCACGACGCCGGTCACCCGATCCGACTCGTCCTGGACCAGTTCCGTGACGCGTGTGGACAGCATCAGGTCGGCGTTGCCGGTCGCGTCGAGGGCGAGGACCATGCGCGCGATCCAGGCCTGACCGCCGTCGAGCATCGACCGGTCCAGCTCGATGCCGAACTGGTCGGCCGCCACCATCGGCCGGATGTCGGTCAGTCGATCGCCGACCTCTTCGGCGGATATCACGCCGGCGAAGATACTGCGCCCGTTGGCACTTCGTCCGGGCGCGTCGAAGTAGTCGGGGAAGGGTCGGTGTTCGAGCGGGATACCGACGGTGTTCTCGAGGAAGTCGGCGACGACCGGGCCGGTTTCGAGGTAGGCGCGCTGTACCTCCGGGCGGGTGTGTTCACCTACGAGCGAGCTGAAGTAGGTCAGTCCCGCGCCGACCGAGTCTTCGACGCCCTGCCGCTCGAGCACATGGTTACCGGGCAGCCACACGCTGCCGCCCGAATACGCCGAGGTGCCGCCGAAGCGATCGGTCTTCTCGATTACGCAGGTCGACAGACCGCGATGGGCCGCGGCGAGTGCGCCCGCGAGGGCGGCGCCACCCGAGCCCACCACTATGACGTCGTATGAATTACCCCAGGTCATCGCCGCATTGCTCCATTCTCCGGTCCGGGCGTGAACGGCGCCACGCTAAATGCCGTGGATCGCCACCACGCCCGGACTTCCCGCTCAGCGGTCCTGTAGTTCAGCGGGCCCGACAACCTCGATGAGGTAACCGTCGGGGTCACGGAGTTTGCCGATCGTGCAACCGAATTCCGTCAGCACGGTGGCGGGCATTTCCTGGGTGCCACCGTGTGCGCACCCACGGGCCAGCAGTGCGGCGACGTCGGCGGTGTTGAGCACCAGCTTCACCAGCATGTTGCCGTGGTCGGGTGCCGTGGCATTCGCGCGCGGCGCGATCAACTGGATCCCGGCCGTCCCGGCACGCACAATCACCGCATCGAAGGCATCGGTGGCAATCGATCGTTCCTCGGTGAATCCGCAACCGGCGGTGTAGAACTCGGTAGCGGCGGGCAGATCCGATACCCGGATCGCGGTGAGCGACAGGGTGGTCGGCGCAACGGTCATCGGGTCTGCGATCCGCCGTTGAAGTCCAGGGTCTGCCCGGTCATCCCGCCCGCCTCGTTCGAGGCGAGGTAGGCACAGAACGCGCCGACCTCGATCGGGTCGCCGAGTCGCCCGATCGGCACTCCCGCGATCAGTCGCTCGATCTGCTCCGGCGGCATCTTGTCCACCAGGTTGGCTTGCAGGCCGAGCGCCACGATGTTGGCGGTGACGCCGTACTGGCCGGTCTCGGCGGCGAGGTGGCGGATGAAGCCCTCGATACCGCTCTTACCGGTCGCGTACATCGACACGTTGATGTTCTGTCCGGTGCGCGCACTACCCGAAGAAATCTGCACGACGCGTCCCCAGCCGGCATCGCACATACCGTCGATGACCGCTTTGATGCAGTTCATCGCGCCGTAGATGTTGAGGTCGATCGACGGCGCCCACTGGTCCGGCGTCAGCTCCCGAAACGGCTTGCTGACCCGGTCCTCGGCGATACCGGCGTTGTTGACCAGGATGTCCACGTGCCCGCCCAGCTCGGCCTCGGCCGAACGCACCGCATCGACCGTGGCCCGATAGTCGGTGACGTCGAACGCCCGCACGATCGCCTTATTACCTTCCCCGGCGATGGCCGCGGCCACCCGCTCGGCGCGGTCGGCGTGCAGGTCGTTCACCACAACCGTCGCACCCTGACGCGCGAGGACCGTCGCGATCCCCTCGCCCACGCTCTGGCCAGCACCGGTGACCAGGGCGATCCGTCCATCCAACTCGAACACGAATGCACCTTTCCCTTGATTGCGCCATCACATCGCAGGGATGGCGACCTGCCCTTGCACACTCGCCGAGCCTGGTGCAGATTGTCAATCATTATTGGATTTTATTTTGGATCCAATCTGCTAGCGTGTGCCGCATGACGTCCGACACTCCCGTCGGCACCCCGTCCGAACCGCCGGTCCGCACCGAGTTCACTGACGGGGTCGCCACTGTGACCCTGAACAATCCGCGGCGCAAGAATGCGATCAGCCTGGAGATGGCCGCCCTCATCGACGACTTCTGCGCGCGCGTGGAGACCGACACCGACATCGGTGCGGTCGTGGTGCGCGCGGCCGGCGCGTATTTCTGTAGCGGTGCCGATACCCGAGATCTGGCGGCGTCATCGGCCGATCCCGCCTCCCCGGACGCGGTGCGCCGCACCTCCGCGGTCTACGGATCCTTCGTCCGGGTGGGCTCGCTGCCGGTTCCCACCATCTCGCGGGTGGCCGGCGGCGCCGTCGGCGCGGGCTTGAATCTCGCTCTCGCCACCGATCTCATGGCCGTCACTCCACAGGCCCGCCTCGACAGCGGTTTCCTGGCTCGCGGAATCCACCCCGGCGGTGGACATCTCGCCTTGCTCGGCCGCGCGGTCGGATGGTCGGGCACCATTGCACTGGCGGCGTGCGGACACTCGCTCACGGGGACCGAAGCGGTCGAGCGCGGGCTCGCCCACCTGGTGGCGGAGGAAGCCGATCTCGACGGCCGGATCGCCGAACTCACCGGCCCGGCGGCCGCGGATCCCGAACTCACCCGCCGCATCATGGCCAGCGCCCGCCTGGAACTCGGGCCCCCCGCGGTGAGCTGGGCCTCGGCGCTGGAAATCGAACGGGGCGTGCAGATGTGGTCCATGTCGCGCAAGGGCGAAGCGTCCTGGTCATCGCGGGGACCGGGCCGATGACCGCCGCTACCGGCAGCCGGTCACAGGCCGGTCCCGCCGAGGTGGCGCAGTTGCGCGCCGAGGTGCGCGCGTTTCTGCGCGAACAACTCGACACCGGCGTGTTCACCCCGGCGCCCGACAACTGGATGAGCGGATTCGATCCCGCCTTCAGCGCCGAACTCGGTAGTCGCGGCTGGCTCGGCATGACGATGCCCGAACACTATGGGGGACATGGCCGTTCATTGCTCGAGCGTTTCGTCGTCACCGAGGAACTGCTGGCCCACGGCGCGCCCGTCGCGGCGCATTGGATCGCCGACCGGCAGATGGCGCCGGGCATCCTCGCCAACGGGACCGAGGAGCAGAAGCAGCGATATCTGCCCGGAATCGCCGCCGGCGAGCTGTTCTTCGCGATCGGTATGAGCGAACCCGACGCCGGTTCGGATCTGGCCGCCGTCCGCACGAAGGCGGTGCAGCGCCCCGACGGCTCGTGGACGATCTCGGGCACGAAGGTATGGACCACCGGCGCACACGTCGCCCATGCCATGGTCCTGCTGGCCCGCACCGACGGCGGTCCGGGCGACCGCCACAGCGGACTGTCGCAGTTCCTGGTGGAACTGTCCACGCCCGGCATCGAGGTACGGCCACTGCAGAGCATCGACGGAGGCCGGCACTTCAACGAGGTCGTCTTCCACGACGTGCACGTCGGCGCGGACACGTTGCTGGGACAACGCGGCTCGGGATGGGCGCAGGTGATGAGCGAACTGGCCTACGAGCGTTCCGGGCCCGAGCGCTATCTGTCGACCATGCCGCTGCTGCGCGCCTGGGCCGAGGAACTGCGCCGCTCGGGAGCTACACCGCAGCAACGCACCACCCTCGGATCGCTCACCGCGCAGGCCTGGGCCCTGCGGCGCATGTCGCTGGCCGTGACCACCGAACTCGCTGCCGGACGCAAACCCGATGTGCTCGCCGCGATCGTCAAAGATCTCGGCTCGAGTTTCGAAGGTGATGTGGTGGAGGCCATTCGCGCGTGCACGGATATCGAACCGCGCCGCAGCGGCGGCGACGGGTTCGCACGGTTGCTCGCTGCCGGTGTGCTGCATACCCCGGCATTCACGCTGCGCGGCGGCACCAACGAGATCTTGCGCGGAATCGTCGCGCGCGGAATGGGATTGCGATGACCTATCCGAATACCGAACTGGTCGCGGCGGTCGCGGACATGATCGACCGCATCGGAATCGATACGACCACGCCCGCCATCGCATCCGACCGCGCTGTCTGGGACGCACTGGCCGAAGCGGGCTTCACCGAGATCGGCATTCCCGAGACCCAGGGCGGAAGCGGCGGCACATCCGCCGATGCCTTGTCGGTAGCGTACGCCGCAGCGGGGCGCGGCGCGATCACCCTCCTGATCGAGCACAGCCTGCTGGCGAGTCCGCTGCTCGCGCACTGCACCGGTACGGCGGCAGCCGAGCCGAGCACCGTGGTGATCGCCGACGATCGTTGCAGCACACGCGAAGTGGACGGCACCACCGTCCTCGACGGCATCGTCACCGATGTCGTGCACGGTCGTGACGCCGCCCGTTTGGTCGTCCTGCTCGAGCCGCCGACCCCGGCCGCGCTCCCGTCGATCGCGATCGTCGCCACCGATGCCCCGGGCGTGCAGGTGCAGCCCGGCACCGATCTACTCGGCGCCGCACTCGACGACTACCGGTTCGACGCGACACCCGTCGATCTCTATACCGAATCACCGGTCGGCGCAACGGAACTCGAGCAGCGCGGCGCGCAGTCCTATACGGTCGCCCTGGCCGCTGTAGCCGGTTCGGTGCGCGACGCAACGCTGCGCTACGCCGGCGAACGCACCCAGTTCGGGCGTCCACTCGCGAAATTTCAAGCCATTCAGCAACGCCTCGCCGGGCTCGCCGCCCGCGCCGCGCTGATGCAGACGGCAGCCACTGCCGCAGCCGAGGCCGCGGAGTCGGCCCCTCGACTCCGCCGGGCCTCGATTGCCGCCGCGAAGGCGGTGACTTCGGCATCGGCTCGCGAAGTCGCAGCCGCGGGGCACCAGATCCACGGGGCGATCGGATTCACCACCGAACACAGCCTGGGGCGATTCACCACGGCGCTGTGGGCCTGGCGGGACCGTTACGGGTCCGAAGATTACTGGGCCGACGTCCTCGCCGGGCAGATCCTCGACGAGGGCACGGACCTGTGGGATGTCGTCGTCGGCGCCGAGTCGGCCGGCGAACCCACTGTCGCAGAAGGGAATTCCCGATGAGCATCACCCCACCCGCACCGGCCGAGGCCGGTGACGAGTTGCGCATCGACGGCCGGGCGGCATGGCGCGGCGCCGACACCGCCACCGGCAACGGCGTGCTCACCGGACTGCGCGTCCTGGACCTGAGCCGCGTCCTGGCCGGCCCGTATACGGCGCAGATGCTGGCCGACCAGGGCGCCGAGGTCATCAAGGTGGAGGCGCCGGCGGGCGACGAAACCCGCGGCTGGGGGCCACCGTTCGTGGATTCCGGTACGAGTGCCTACTACGGCAGCCTCAACCACAGCAAAGACAACATCTGCCTGGATCTGCGCACCACCGAAGGACGCGAGATCCTCGGTCACCTCATCGCCGGCGCCGACGTGATCATCGAGAACTTCAAGGCCGGCACGATGGCTCGCTGGGGATTCGATTTCGACACCGTGCTCAGTCGGCTGTATCCGCGACTGATCTACTGCCGCATCACCGGATTCGGCGTCGACGGCCCGATGGGCGGGCTTCCCGGCTACGACGCGGTCCTGCAATCCTTCGGCGGCCTGATGAGTATCAACGGCTATCCCGACGGCAACCCCCTGCGTGTCGGCGTGCCGATCGTCGATATCGTCACCGCCAATCTCGCCGTGAACGGCATCCTGCTGTCGCTGCTCGAGCGCGACCGCAGCGGGCACGGGCAACTGGTCGATATGGCGTTGCTGGACGCGGTCATCTCCCTCCTGCATCCGCACGCGGCCAACTGGATCGCCAGCGGAAGCGTCCCCCAGCGAACCGGCGATTTCCATCCGACCGTGGTCCCCTATCAGGTGTTCCGGGCCGCCGACGGCGACTTCTTCGTCAGCGCCGCCAACGACCGCCAATTCCGTTCGCTGACAAAGACGCTCGGTGTACCGGAGCTCGCCGACGAACCACGCTTCGCATCCAACGCGCAGCGGCACGCACATCGGGAGGAACTCGTAGCACTGCTCGGCGAACTGATCGCGGCCTGGCCCCGAGCCGAACTCGCCGCCCGGCTGGAGGAGGCAGGTGTCGCGGCGAGCTCGGTGAACACCGTCGACGAGGCTCTGCAGTCGGCGCAGGCCAGGCACCGCGAGCTGTTCATCGAAGCGCCGGACTATCGCGGCGTCGGTGTACCGATCTCGCTCAGCCGATCGCCGCACCGCCGCCCCCGCCCTGCGGTCGCCCGTGGCGCCGACACCGCATCGGTGCTGACCGCGATGGGTTACCCCGCCGATCGAATCGGCGCCTGGCGCTCGGCTGGTATCTTCGGGGACCCGTGAGCAGACCGACTGAAAGTCCCGCACCGACGAGCCGCGACGTCGGCCGCGCCGCCGGGCGGGTGGTCGCGGAACTGGAACGCCTGATCGTGACCGGGGAGTTGCTTCCCGGCCAGCCGATCCGCCAAGTCCTGATGGCCGAACGCCTCGGTGTCAGCCGGTTGCCGATCCGCGAAGCACTGCGCCATCTGACCGCCGAGGGCCTGGTGGCACACGAACCCAATGTGGGCTATACGGTCGCGCGGCTGCAACAGTCGGATTTCGACCAGATCTATCTGATGCGCGCGGCCTTGGAACGTGAGGTGCTGCTGTCGCTGCCCGCGTTTCCCGCCGACGCCCTCGCGGAAGCCACCCACACCGCACAACAGGTGGTCGAAGCAGCCGAACGGGGTGATGTACTCGCGATGCGGATGCACAATCACGCCTTCCACTTCGTGATCTTCGAGCGATCCCCACTGAATCTCATCGTCGCAGAGATCCGCCGGCTGTGGACTCTCGCGATGCCCTACCACGCCGCCTACCTGTACGACCCGGTCGCGCGCGCCCGCGTCGTGGCCGAACACGACCAGATGATCGAAGCGTTGACCCGCCACGACAACGAACGGCTCGTCGAGCTGATGAACGAGCACCGCCGCGGCGGAGAGACCAGCACCGGGATGATGCTGCGCGCCACGCGAACCGACGCGCCTCCCGTACCTCTCGAGGAGTGAACCGTGACCGCATCAAGCGGGTACAAGCCCTACCAGTTCGCCTGGGATCCCGACGTCGAAGTGATTCTCGAGCGAGTCCGCGCGAACAAGACCGGCCCCATGCACGCCGCCGGAGTCGAAGCCGCACGCCGGTCCCTCGAATCCATCGTGCGTCCCCCCGGCCCCGACATGCGCACCGTTCGCGACACCACCTTCGACGGCCCGCACGGCGCCGTCCCGGTGCGGGTCTACCATCCGCTGACCGCACCGGAATCCGATGCGCCCGCCCTGGTGTGGTTCCACGGCGGCGGCATGATCATGGGCACCTTGCAGTCCTTCGACCGCCTCGCCCGCGATATCGCCGACGCGACCGGAGCGGTGCTGTTCAACGTCGACTACCGCCTCGCCCCGGAGTATCGCTATCCCGTCGCCAACGACGAGGCATACGCGGCGCTGTGCTGGGCCGTCGACACGGCATCGAACTGGGGCGTCGACGCGACGCGGATCGGAGTTGGCGGAGACAGCGCCGGCGGCGGACTCGCCGCCGCCACGACATTCCGCAGCCGCGACGACAACGGCCCCGCGATCGCGCAGCAGGTGCTGTTCTACCCCGGCGTCGAGCGCCGCACCGACCGCCCCTCGATGCGCGAGTTCGGCTCGTCCCCCTTCCTCACCGCCGAGGACATCGACTGGATGAAAAGTCTCTACCTCGGCCCCGATCCCTCGACCGACGACGCCTATGGCGTTCCGGCACTGGCGAATTCGCTCGCCGACCTGCCACCCGCGATCATCGCCGTAGGCTACGCGGACCCGATCCGCGACGGCGTCGAAGCCTACGGCGACCGGCTCCGAGAGGCAGGCGTGCCGACTGTGCAGCTGCGTTACCCGGGAGTGGGCCACGGATTCGCCATGCAGGCGCCATCGGTCGCGCGAGGGCGTGCGGCGATCGCCGAGGTAGGGGCGCTGGTCGCGGCGCGGTTCCGCGACGAACGCTGATCCTCGACAACGAATTCCGCTCAGAAGACCGCTTGCCCAGTGGGCCAACTGTCGGCCGGACGCAGCCGAATCCGACAGCGGGCTGATGTCGGCCCTCGCATGAGCTTCGCGATCATCGGAACCGGTTGCCGCTGCGCCGAAGCCATCACCACGATTGCGGACGGCCGTACATACGCGCCAACATGATCCGCATGCGCCTGCGTCCAACGCTCGGCGACGTCGGGGTGAGGTTGATGTGTAGTCACACGCTATTCGACATTGCCGCCGTGGCTAAGGTTCCGCCGGGGCGACAGCCGCACCCCGTTCACGCAGCATGCGCGGGCCCGCCTCGCGGACGGCAATTGGCTCGGTCTCGTCGAGATGGTCCTGTGGACCGGCAACGGTTACGGGCAGCCGCCCGTGACGAAGTGGTGCCCTGCGTCCGCAATATCGCCGACGCAGGGCGGCCGCTCGCCAAGATGAGGGCATCTCACACTCTCGGGGGCTCCGATCGTCCGCGGCGGTTGCAGAAGATCACGAAGACGAGCAAACGACCGGCCGGGATGCGACGAGCGATCGTGGTGATGGCCTCGGCCCAGCGGCAGCCGGGTGAGTGCCGTCGCGGCGCGGCATTGCCGATAGCAGGGCACAAAGACCGCAGTCAACGCCGCCGAGCGGGAGTACCGTCGCGAACATGCGCCTCGGATACCGAGGACACCGGCATCTCCACGCGAGGAGATCTCATGACCGATACCCGGAGCAGCCCAGCCTCCCAAGCCGTGCATCGCAGCGGTGAGACCGCCACCGCCGACGCCATCGCGCCGGGCGACACCGGCATCTCCCGGTACCACGAGGTGGACGCGATGGTCGACGCGGCGTCCGTCGCGGCGAAGGCATTCCGCAAACTCGACCAGCAGCAGGTCGACGCGATCGTGGCGGCGATGGTGCGCGCCGGGATCCGGTCGGCCGCCGAACTGGCGCGGGTCGCTATCGAGGAAACCGGCTTCGGCGTCTTCGAGGACAAGGTCGTGAAGAACTACATCGCCACCGAGTTCCTCTACGACTACCTGCGTGACAAGAAGTCCGTGGGAGTCATCGACGAGGACGTCGAGCGCAGCATCACGCGGGTCGCAGAACCGATCGGCGTGGTACTGGCCATCACCCCGGTTACCAATCCGACCTCCACCGTGCTGTACAAGGCGATCGTGGCGGCGAAGACGCGCAACGCGGTGCTATTCCGGCCCTCGCCGTTCGCCGTCCAATCATGCGAGCGCACCGTCGAGATCCTGCGCGCTGCAGCCGAGGCGGCGGGCATGCCCGCGGGCGCGTTGCAGGTCGTCCCCGACGCCGCCCATGAGGTGACCCATTATCTGTTCGGACACCCCGGGGTCGACTTCATCTGGGTGACCGGCGGCCAGAAGATCGTCGCTCTGGCCAACGCGGCCGGAAAGCCCACGCTCAGCGTCGGGCCCGGCAACGCGCCCATCTACCTGCATCGAACGGCCGACATCAAGGCCGCCGTCGTCGACATCCTCATCTCCAAGACCTTCGACGCGTCGGTGATCTGCCCGGCCGAGCAGACCTGCATCATCGACGACGCGATCTACGACGAGACCGTCGCCGAATTCGAACGGATGGGCGCATACCTGATCACCGCCGAGCAGGCCGAGTCGCTCGCCGATTTTGCCTTCGGGTGCGGCGAGAAGGCCAATCTCGAGGCCGTAGGCCGTGCGGCGCCCGACCTGGCCGCCCGCGCGGGATTCACCGTGGACCCGTCGATCAAGGTGCTGCTCGCTCCGCTGCCCGCAGATCTCGACCGGCTCGCCGAGCATCCGCTGGTGCGCGAGAAGCTGATGCCCGTGCTCGGGCTGGTGCGCGCCCGCGACGTCCAGCACGGCATCGACGCCGCCGTCCTGGTCACCGAACACGGTGGCCTGGGACACACCTCGGCCATCTACGAACAGCTGTTGAACATCAAGACGGTGTCCTACCGGCGCAGCCCACCGCAGTGGTTCCGGGTTCCGTCCAACACGTTCTTCAACGCGGGCGCGCTGGAGAACCTGCGCGACGTCGAGTGCGACAGCGTCGTGATCGTCACTGACGCGCTGAGCGAACAGCGCGGCGTGGTCGAGGAGTTACGCGGCAAGCTGCGCGCTCAGCACGTCAAGATATTCAGCGAGGTCGAGCCGGAGCCGGGCGAGGCCGCCATCCGCCGCGGCGTCGCGATGCTCGAGGCGTTCGGGCCCGATGTGCTCATCGCCGCGGGCGGTGGATCGGTGATCGACGCCGCGAAGGCGATCCGCCTGTTCTACGAGCACCCCGAGACGAATCTCGCGGACCTCACGCTGCCGTTCCTCGATCCCCGCAAGCGCATGGCCGACTATCCCCAGAGCCCGCACATGGTGCGGCTGGTGGCGGTGCCGACCACCGCGGGCACCGGTTCGGAAGTCTCGCCCGCGGCGGTACTGACCGTGGGCGATCACAAGGAGACCCTGGTCGACTACTCCCTGGTGCCCGACATGGCGATAGTGGACCCGCTGCTCTCCATCTCCATGCCGCGCACCCTGACCGTCGACACCGGCATCGACGCGCTCACCCACGCGCTCGAAGCGCTGGCCTCGATCTTCGCCTCGCCCTATACCGATGCCTTTTGTGTGCAGGCCGCGCGGCTGATCTTCGAGGCGCTTCCCCGCGCCTACGACGACCCGCACGATCTGGCCGCACGAACCGATATGTCCAACGCCGCCACCTTGGCCGGACTCGCCTTCTCGAACGCCTTCGTCGGCACCAACCACGCTCTGGCGCACGCCGTCGGCGCACGGTTCGGCATCGCCCACGGCCGCGTGAACGGCGTCTTCCTGCCGCACACGCTGCGCTACAACGCCGGCCTGCCGACCAAGTTCATGCCCGCCCCCGGCTACTCGGCCTACGTCGCGCCCGAGAAGTACGCCCAGCTCGGCCGGGTCGTCTTCGGCGGACACGAACCCGAGGAGAGCCGCCGCCGACTGTTCCAGGGGGTGCGAGACCTACTCGAGCGGCTGGCGGTGCCGCGCACACTCCGCCAAATCGGCGTCCCAGAGGACGAATTCCTCGCGGCGCTCCCGGAACTGGCGATGACCGCCTTCCAGGACCTGAGCAACCGCACCAATCCGCGGATGCCGCTGATCAGCGAGATCACCACCCTGCTCCGGCTCGGCTACTACGGGGACGGCGACCATGCCCGCTGACAGCGCCACCAAGGTCGTGCATGCCCCGGCGGCGCGGGTCCTCGCGAGGATCCGCGACATGCAAAGCCAGTCCGAGTGGATTGCCGAGATCGGGATCTCGCCTGCCACAATGTTCTGTTGGAAGGCACAGGTGCTCGTCGATGCATCGCGGCAAGCACCAGTGGGAAGATCCCCATCGAGGGCTTGTCGGCGATGAACGCCTGCGTCCCGGCGGCGAGCACGGTGAGTACCGACAGACCCGCGGCAGCCAGGGCACTCAGCCGTGGCACCATCAGTCCGATACCGCCTGCGACCTCCACGACACTCCGATGAAGACGAGCAGCCCGAGGGCTTTCTCGGACGAGGCACTAGAACCGGGCCCAGTCGGTGACCGGCAGATGCGCCGACGCACCCCTCCCACTCCGTCAGCGGGCGTCGAACCCGCGGAAACGCCGGAGGTAGCCGGCGATCTTCCGTACTGGCACGGCACGCGGCCAGTCGTCGGCCCGGAAATACGCGTCACTGCCACCATCGACGAAAACCACGCTGCCGCAGAGGAACCGCGCTGCATCGGACAGCATGAACAGCACCCAATCCGCCAGGTCGCCCGCGTCGCCGAAACCGCCGATCGGCACCGGGAACCGGCGGATGGCCGCGGCTTCCCGTGGAGTGGCGAGTTGTTTTTCCAGCAGCGGCGTCAAGATGGCGCCCGGCGCCAGCACATTGAGCCGGATCCCTTCGCCCGCCCAGGCGGCGGTGACGGCCTGGCGCCGGGCCCAGCGGCTCACCGCGATCTTCGACGCCGCGTAGGCGAACGAGGGCGCGTTCCGGCCGAATATCCGCACCACGCGCAGGGCCTTGTCGGTATCCCCCGCCAGCAGTGCGCGGATCGCGCGGCCGGGGACCGCGGGCGTGGTCGTGGTCGCGTTGCTGCCGAAGACCACTACCTTGGCATCGGTCGCCGCAGCCAACAGCGGCCGCCAGCCCTGCAGCAACTCGATCACGCCGCGATAGTTCACCTCGTAGATCAGGCGCGGGCGTTCCGCACCGGGAGCAGGGCCGACCCCGGCTGCCAGGACAGCACCGTCGAGGTGTCCGTCCGCTGCGGCGAGAACGCCATCGACAGCCGCGCGCCGGCCCTCGGCGGTGGACAGATCAGCGACCACGTCGGCGTCGCGCAGGTCGACCCCGACCACGGTGTGGCCATCTCGACGAAGTTTGTCCGCCACCGCTCGTCCCATTCCCGATGCCGATCCGGTCACGACATAGACACCCATCGCTTGCCTGCTTTCCGCTCTGCCTACTGCCACTTCTGCGACTCCGCGCAATATTGACACACTACGACAAAAATGGTGAACTGTGGCCATGCCCCCGAACACCGCAGCTCGGCGCGGGCGCGGGCGTCCGTCCGTGCTGGACACTCGGGCCGTCGCCGAATGCGCGCTTCACCTGTGGTCCGAACGTGGATACTCGACGACCAGCTGGAGCGATCTGGCCGATGCGACCGGCATCAGCGCCCGAACCCTGCTGCGTCACTTCTCGTCTCGTTCGGATATCGCCTACCTCGGTGTCGAGCCCGCCACGAGCAGGCTTCGCGATGCCCTCGACAACGCGACGGACAACGCCGACCCGTCGGCTGTCATTCGCGCGGCCGTCGTCGAATCGGTCTCGCACGACCCGGGGATCAGCCGGATCGCGCCGCGGTGGTTGCGCCTGATCTCCGCCGAACCGGAGCTGGCCGCCATCGCGCCGCTGGCCTACCGGCCGTGGATCGACACTCTGGCGACATACATATCCGGTGTCCTCCCGGATGCACCACTGGCGATCTGCCGCGCGCTCGCTACCGCCTACCAGGCCGCATCCTTCGCCGCACTGGTCGAATGGGCCGATGCCGGCGCAGAGGGCGACTGCGCGGATGTGGTCGACGAGATGTTGCGCTGGATGGATATTCACGCTCCCGTGGATGTCCGGGGCGACCGCAGCACTCCCGCCACCAACCAGTCCTGACAAGGAGTTCCACCATGTCCGTCACCCCGATGCCCGCGCCCGCACATCCAGATCCGCTGGCGCCTGCCACCCTCGGCCCGATCCGGTTGCGCAACCGCGTGATCAAGTCCGCCACCTTCGAGGGGGTCACCACCGACGCCCTGGTCACCGACGCGCTGATCGATCTCCACGTGGCGGTCGGCGCGGGTGGGGCCGGCATGACCACCGTCGCCTACCTGGCGGTCTCACCCGAGGGCCGCACCGAACACGATCAGATCTACTGGCGCCCCGAGGCACTTCCCGGATTGCGACGACTCACCGAGGCGGTGCATGCCACCGGCGCCGCGATATCCGCGCAGATCGGTCACGCGGGTCCGGTCGCCAACTCACGTTCCACCGGTCTGCCCTCGCTGGCCCCGTCGACGCGACCGAATCCGTTGTCGATGAGCCTGGATCGCGCCGCAACCGAAGCAGATATCCGGCGGATCATCGACGATCACGCCCGCGCGACACGGAACGCGATCGAGGTGGGATTCGACGCGGTGGAGGTCCACCTCGGCCACAACTATCTCGCCAGCTCGTTCCTCAGCCCGAAGATCAACCGCCGCAAGGATTCCTGGGGCGGCCCGCTCCACCGTCGCGCGGAGTTCGCCCGCCGAATTCTGCAGGCGGTCCGCGAGGCAGCGGACGGACGGATCGCGGTGCTGGCGAAAATGAACATGGCCGACGGCGTTCCCGGCGGTCTGTGGCTCGACGAATCCCTGGTCTTCGCGCGGATGGTGGAGAGCGACGGCCATGTCGACGCGTTGGAGCTGACCGGCGGGTCCTCGCTACTCAACCCGATGTATCTGTTCCGCGGCGATGTACCGATCCGCGAAATGGCCGAGACCCAAAGCGGTCTGGTGAAACTGGGCATGAAGATGTTCGGCCGCTTCGTGTTCGAGCACTACCCGTACGAACCCCTCTACTTCCGTGACTACGCACGCCAGTTCCGCAACGAACTGGACATGCCGCTGGTGCTGCTCGGCGGAATCACCGACCTCGCCGACATGAACACCGCGATGATCGACGGGTTCGAGTTCGTGGCGATGGCGCGGGCACTGCTGCGTGAGCCGGATCTGATCAATCGCATCCGAGCGGAGTCGTCGAAGACGTCGCTGTGCATCCACTGCAACCTGTGCGCGGCCAGCATCTTCACCGGTACGCGTTGCCCGCTGGTGAGCACCGACGACCGGAGCGATGTCAGCGACGAGAAGCCACTCGGTCTTCCCGTGTGACCACGTTCGAAAGATCTCCCATCGCCGAGGACCACTCGGCGATGGGATGATTCGACGAGGCCGAGGCCGAGCTACCGGCCCGCAATGGCCTTCCCGGCACGTGTGCAACGACGCTCAGGACCACAATCCAGCACACGGCAAAGGCGGCAGATCGCGGCACACGTCGTCGTCGACGGTGACCATGACATCAGGCGACAGCTGCGTCAGCGCGCACGCCACGTCGCGTGCCTGCTCAGCGCCCGCCTTGTAGTCGAGCCTCAACGCACCGGCTTCGATGCGGATGTGACGCAACCGCGACGCCACCCGAGGGCGGCTCGAGATCAGCTTTGCCATAACAGATTTCCGTACAATCGCGACGACACAGACCTAGCTCCGCGCCGGAGCCAGGAGCTTCTTGAGCGGAACCGCTGTGTCCGCCAGATCATTCGGCCCCGGCCGATGCCCGCGGCTCAGCGCCGATCGCAAGGCAACGAAATCCGCTGGGGAGTTGAGGCATTCGGCGGCGGTCAGCGCATCGTCGGTGAAGTACAGCGCTACCCGCCGATGCGGACGCTGCGGATCGGTACGAACGAGCATCGACGTGTGCCCACCGATGAGGCCGGCGATCTGCAACTTCTGATCGCCCTGATCCGACCAGAACCATGGGGTGGGCCGCTGCGGGCACGGTTGGCCCAGCAGCACCGCAGCAGCCGCATTGGCCTGCTCGACCGCATTGTCCACCGATTCGAGCCGGTAGCGAGCGCCGGACTCGGATACATGGGTGGCGCAGTCGCCAATGGCGAGAGTCCAGCCGTCCGAGGCCAGGCAGTGCCGGTCCACGAGGATGCCGCCGTCGCAGTCGAGTCCGAGTTGCTCGGCCAGCTCGGTCCGGGCCTCGGCCCCGATCCCCACGACGACCGTCGCCGCCGGGATTTCGCGGCCGTCGGCGAGCCGTACCGCGTGAATCCTGTTGTCGCGGTGCTCGATGGACACCGGCAGCGCTACCAGCACCACCTCGGTCGCCATCATTCGGTGAGCGGCGAGCAGTGCCTCGGCGGTGTCGGCGCCCACCGCCCGCGCGAGCAGCCGCTCCCCTGCCTCGATCACGGTCACGTCGGCTCCCAGTGCCCGCGCCGTGGCGGCGACCTCGAGACCGACGAAGCCGCCGCCGACGACCACGACGGGCCCGGCCGGCACCCGCGCGGCGAGCAGGCGGGCATCGTCGAGGTCGCGCAGCACCAGCACATCGGGATGATCCGCGCCGGGCAGCGGCAAACGCCGCGGACGCGCGCCGGTGGCCAGCACCAGCCGGTCGAATTCCCGGATCGAATTCTCACCGTCGTGCGTGAGCCGCACCTCGACGCCGGCCGGGGTGCGGCTCAGGTGCGTGACCCGGGCACCGACGATCAGTTCGATCTTCTGGTCGCGGTAATAGTCCGGTTCGCGCAACAGCACCGAGTCACCGGTGGCCTCACCCTTCAGCCACGCCTTCGACAGCGGCGGGCGCTGATACGGCAGATGCGGCTCATCCGAGATCAACGTGAGCTCACCGGTGTAGCCCCCGGCGCGAAGGCGATCGGCGAGCTGCACCCCGGCGTGTGCGGCGCCGACCACCACCACACTGTGGGGCGGCGCCTGCACATCGGTCCCGTCCTGCGATTCGGTCATCGTCAGACCTGCTCGTCGGGAATGATCACGTGCAGATCGACACCGTCGGACAACGTGAGCTGGCATGACAGCCGCGAGTTGTCCTCGCGATCGGAGGCCGTGCAGTCCAGCATCTCGTCCTCGTCCTCGGACGGATCGGCGAAGTACCCCCATTCGCCCGGCTCGAGATACACGTGGCAGGTCGCGCACGACAAGGTTCCGCCGCATTGGCCGACGATGCCGTTCACGCCGTTGCGGACCGCAGTCGACATCACCGAATCACCGACGGCGCCGTCGACGACACGCACCTGGCCGTCGGGCTGGGTGTAGAACACTTTGGGCATCGGCACGCTCCTACCAGGTGACCGGCAGATCGACGATCGGCTGGGTGAGGTTGTCGTTGTCGACGACCGCCTCACCGTGCAGTGTCAACCCGGGCAGCCGCTTGAACAGCTCGGCCAGCCCGACCTGCATCTCCATCCGGGCCAGGGGCGCGCCCAGGCAGTGGTGCAGCCCGTAGCTCAGCGTCAGATGCGGGTTGTTGCTGCGCCGGATATCGAAGACGTCGTCGTGTTCGAGGGCCACACCGTCGTGAGCCACCGCCGCCGGGTCGACCATCACGGCCTCACCGCGAGCGACCAGCTGACCGTCGATTTCCACATCCTCGGTGGCGACGAACGGCACGAGACCGCCACCACCGGCGACCTTGTCTCCCAACGCCATTCGACCGTGGCGCAGAATCTCCTCGACGGCGGTCGGCGCCATGCCGTCCGGATCCTGCAGGAACAACTCGAGCTGGTCGGGGTTGCGCAGCAGCGACAGCACACCGGCGCAGATGAAATTCGCGGTGTTGTCGAATCCGCCGATGATGAGCACCAGCGCGATCGGCAGAATCTCGCCGTCGGTGAGGCTGTCGTCCTTGTCGCGGGCATTGGCCAGATCGCTGAGCAGATCCTCGCGCGGGCTCTTCCGCCGTTCCTCGATCAGCGCCATCATGTACACGACCAGTTCGGTCATGTTGGCGACGACTTCTTCCTCGGGCATATTCGCCACCGCGAGGGTCGCCGAACTCCATTTCTGGAATTTCGGACGGTCCTCCGGCGGTACCCCGAGCAGGTTGGCCAGCATCTGGATCGGCAGGGCGACGGCATAGTCGTGCACCAGGTTGGTGGGCGCGCCCTTGGCGACCATCTCGTCGATGAGATGGTTGGCGAACTCGACGGCCGAATCCCGCATCGCCTTCACTCGCTTGGGCGAGATCGAGCGCTGGACGAGTTTGCGCAGTTTGGTGTGATGCGGCGGGTCCTCGAATTGCAGTGTCGTCCTGAGGAAGTCGGGGAATTCCACGAAGTAGGGCACCACCCGTTCGCCGGTGCGGAACGGTTCACGTACGAACCGGCCGTCACTGAGCATCTCGCGGGCGGCGGCGTTGCGGTGGATGACCCACACGTCGCCGCCGAACGGCATCGTCATCTTCGTCATCGGCCGCTCCGCGGCGATAGCCCGGTAACGATCGACGGCGTCCTTCGGCGGCACCGGCTCGAAGGGGTATTCGGTCGGGGTGACCGTTTCTGTCGTACTCATGAGCAAACTCCAGTCGGGGCTGTCGAAGGTGGTCAGGACACCGGCATCTGCGCCGGCGCGACGACCTGCGGCAAGGCATCGGGGGTGATCGCCATGACCTGGTCGAACCGCTCCGCAACGCTCTCGACTGTCAGGCCTGGGTCATGGATGCCGACGGTGTTGACCAGTGCCAGCCGGTTCACGATGCCGCCGGCCACGTTGAACACCTCACCGGTGACATCGCAGCTGGGGTGCAGAAGGTAGGCCACCACCGGTGCGATGTGCTCGGGCAGCAGCGAGGTGCGCATGTACTCCATGATTTCCGGCGACAAGGTGTCGGCGGCGGCTTCGGCCATGCGGGTACCCGCCCCGGGAGCGACGGCGTTCGCTTTGATGCCCTTGTCCAGCCCTTCGAGGGCGAGGTTGCGGGTCAGGCCGAACACCGCGCCCTTGGAGCCGCCGTAGTGCGACATCCCCGGATTGCCCAGCATCGCTTGCGAAATGGTGTTGACGATCCGCGGCGATTCGGCCCGCAGCAGATGCGGCCACGCCGCCCGGCATACACGCAGCGTGCCGAAGTAGTGGACGTCGAGGTGGCGTTGATATTCCTCGTCGGGCACCTCGTCGAACGGCGCGGTGCGGACGATGCCGGCATTGTTCACCACGCCGGTGAGACCGCCGAAAGAGGAGACCGCCGCGTCGACGAGGGCGCGGGCGCCGTCCTCGGTGGACACGTCCGCAGCGCACGCCACCGCTGTGCCGCCGGTGGCGGTGATCTCGTCGACGACCTGCGCGGCCGGATCGTCACCGTCCACGCCTGAACCGTCGATGCTCGCACCGAGGTCGCCGACCACGACCGAGGCACCGCGCGAGGCGAGCAGCAGCGCATGGGCGCGCCCGATGCCCCGGCCCGCGCCGGTCACGACGACGATGCGGTCGCTGAAATCCAGTGTTGCCATTATCTTTTCCTCGAGCTCTGTGAATTCGGTGGGCTTCGGACGGGATCAGGGACGGGTGTCGCCGCCGTGCTGCGGCACGTCCGCCACCCAGATGCCACCCAGCGCTTCCCGAGCGGACTTCTCGAAGTCGAAGACCTCGTAGCCGGCGGTCAGGTACAGGGTGCTGCGATCGGGACCGCCGAGCAGGCAGGCCGAGGCGATGCCGTTCTCCAGCGGCAGCGAGACGGCGTCGGTGATGCCTTCTTCGGTGAAACGCGCGACATATCCGCCGCCGGGCATGGCCGCCCAGACCCCGCCCTCGGCATCGAGGCCGATCCCGTCCGGCATGAACGGGCAGGTGGCGAACTCTCGCGGATTCGACAGGGTGCCGTCGGCGGCGCGATCCATCACGGTGATCTTGAAGGCCATCACCTCGGCGGTGTAGACCCGGGTCCCGTCGGCGCTGACGGCAATCCCGTTGGCGCACAACAACGGACCGACCTTCTCGGGAGTGCCGACGGTGCCGTCCGGTTCCACCACGATCAGAGGTGACGGAACGGGATCCTCGCCCTTGAACAGATCGAAGCCGAGCTGGGTGATGTAGGCGCGCCCGTCGGCGTCGACCACCATGTCGTTGGCCGCGGCCGAGCAGTGCTCGGAGATGTCGGCGTACACCGACAGGTCCTCGGGCCCGCCCCCGCCGTGGATCAGCACCAGCTTCTCGTGCATGGACACCACGATCAGCCGCCCGTCGGGCAGCCAGCCGAATCCGCCCAGCACGATCGGCACGTCGGTCTTCGCCGCCCGTGCGTTCGCGTCGACGACGACGGTGGCGTTGCCGTCCGCGTCGAGGGTCTTCAACGTTCCGGTGTACATGTCCGAGAACCAGAAGGTGCCCTCGTGCCAGCGCGGGCACTCCGGCCAGGAGTATCCGGTCGAGATCCTGCGGGCCTCGTAGGTCGGGGCTTGCGCCGCCGCGACGGCGGCGGCGACGGTGTCGACGGGATTGGTCATTGTGAGGCCCTCCAGCAACGGTGATAGGGACGGAAAGTCGGTGCAGCCGTGGCGTTCCCGGCTACACAGCACACGTGAGCCACGACTACCGCAGGGTGCGAAGGCGGTGGCCCGAGAGGCCCGGTGCACCCGGTTCACGGCGGTGAACTGGGTCACAAGCACGTGGCATGACAGGACGATAGGTTTCCGCGATCGGCGTCAGCCGACGCCCTCCCATTCAGCGGGAGAGGTCTGTCAGAACCCGTCCGCGTACCGTGCCGCGATGCGCTCCCACACGGTCGGATCGGTGCGGGGACCGCCCGGAGTGGACGCGCCGTAACGCTCGATCTCGGCGGCGAGATCGAGCGGAGCGGTCGGCGGAGTACCCGGCACCAGGGCCTGCTCGACACATTCGTCGGGCACCAGCCAGCACACCTCGAATTCGATCCCGTCGGGATCGCGCCCGTAGAGGGCCTTGGTGGAGCCGTGGTCGCCGGTGCCGGTCAAAGCCCTTGCCGCGGCGAGACGTTCGTGCAGCGCCGCGAGTTCGGCCAGGGTGTCCACCTCCCACGCCACGTGATAGAGGCCGACAGCGCCGGATACCGGCGTCGCGCGCTCACGGGCCTGGAACAGACCGAGATCGTGATCGTTGGCCGAGTCCGCGTGGCGCAGAAAGGCAGCGCCGGGAAATGCGCCGGGAAGCCGGCGGAACCCGAGTACACCCTCGTAGAAGTCCAGGCTGCGCTGTAGGTCCGACACGTACAGGACGACGTGGTTGATCCCGCGCATACCCGGCCCTCCTCGACACAACGCCACCGGCGCACACCAGGTGACAACGGTAGTACCGAAATCCTCCCTCGAACCTACCGGCGAACACGGATGCCGTCCCGTGGAGCGGAACAGTCGGGGTCGACCGATCCGCATCGCGACAGGTGTTTCGGCCGGCCACTGCGGCGACACCGATGTGCCCGGTCCGCACCGGTGCCGGCCGCGCATGGCGAGCTCCGGATCAGGAGACCGCCGTCGCGGCCGACTCCTCGATTGCCTCACCGAGATACGCCCGCTCGATTCGGCGTGGATCGGCACGCAGCGCTTCGGCGGTATCGGAATCCGCGACCGTGCCGTGCACCAGGATCGCGGCTCGGTCGGCGATTCCCAGCGCCAGGTGCACATGCTGCTCGACCAGTAGCACGCTCATGCCGTCGTCGGCGAGTGCACGCAGCACATCCAGGATTTCGCGGACGATGACCGGGGCCAGTCCCATACTGAGTTCGTCGATGAGCAGCACCTTGGGGCGCTGCAGGATCGCCCGGCCGATGGCCAGCATCTGTTGCTCGCCGCCGGACAGGCGCCCGGCGTCGACCGACAGCCGCTTCTCCAGGGCCGGGAAGTACTGCAGCACTTCGGGGATCGCCGTCCGGCGCCGGGCGCGCTCTGCTACGGCGAGACGCAGGTTCTGCCGGGTGCTCAACTGCCGGAACAAGGCCCGGTCGTCGGGCACCAGCACGACTCCGGCACGCACCGCGGCTCGTGGGCGTCCGCTCACGATGTCGGCGCCCTCGACCCGGATCTCACCGCCGGCGCGAGGCAGCAGTCCGGACAAGGTCGAGAGCAACGTGGTCTTACCCGCCCCGTTCGGCCCCAGCAGGCAGGTGATCTCCCCGGCGTGCAGATCCAGGTCCACACCGCGCAGGCACGGTCGCTGCTTGATGTAGCCGGCACTGAGGTCGCGACATTCCAGCACTGTTGTCATGGCTATGCCTCCTGCGTGGTCAGAGCGCCGGACTGCAATTCGGGCACTGCTTCGGAAGCCACTTCGACGGTGTCGGACGAGACGCCGAGGTAGGCGCGCAGCACCTCGGTATTCGTCCGGATCGATTCCGGTGGCCCACTGGCGATCACCGTGCCCAGGTCGAGCACGATCACCCGATCGCAGATGGTGAGTACCAGCTCCATATCGTGATCCACCAGCAGAATCGCGGTCCCGCTGTCGCGCACGGAACGCAACTTCTCACCGAGCCAACGGCTTTCGTTGTTGTCCAGTCCCGCGGCGGGTTCATCGAGCAGCGCCACCGCGGGGGCCGCGGCCAGCACGCGGGCCACCGAGACCAGTTGCCGTTGTCCCTGCGACAGCGAGGCCGCCGCGGCATCGGCCATGTCCCCGAGTCCGAGGACGGCCAGTGTGCGCGAAACCAACTGGGCAACCGGAAGTTTCGACTGTGATCGGGCGGCGCCGACCCGGACGTTCTCCGCGACGGTGAGATCGTCGTAGAGTTCGACATCCTGGAAGCTGCGGCCCAGTCCCGATCGAGCGCGGGCATGAGGCGGTGCACCGGCGATGGCGGTGCCGTCCAGGGTGATGGCACCACTCGCCGAGGCAAATCCGGTGACGGCATCGATCAGCGTGGTCTTGCCGGCGCCGTTGGGCCCGATCAGGCCGACGATCTCACCCGGGAACACCTCGAAGGTGACATTCGATACCGCGGCCACCGCACCGTAGGACACACTGACGCCGTCGACCGACAGCAGCGGAATGTCGGTGTCGCGCGGCGTCACGGCATCGGTCACCTCCACCCCGCCGGACGAGGTGCGATCGCCGCGGCGCGGCGCAGGCCACCGAACCCGCGGCAGGCGACTGGCGATGCCGTCGGGATTGGTCATCACCGTGATGATGAGCAGAATTCCACTCAGTACGGCGTAGTAGTCACCGATGTGCAGGAAGCGGTCGACCAGCAGGTAGATCACACCGCCCGGAGCCATGAGACCGGCCAGGATCGCGCCCGTGATCGAGGTGACGCCGGCGACGTACATGATGGCGAACAGCCCGATGCCGGCGAACACCGCGAACGGCTCCGGCGTGGCAAGAGTCTGTTGATAGCCGAGCAGAGCACCCGACAACCCGGCGATGAAAGCGCCGATCGCGAAGGTGATCAGTTTGGTGCGCGACACATCGATGCCCGCGGCCGCCGCCGAACGTTCGTTGGCGCGCACGGCGAGCATGTCGGTACCGAGGCTGCTGCGGCGCAACCAGGCGACACCGAGTCCGGCCATCGTCAGTACCGCCAGGCACAACACACCGAACGCGATGCGCGGATAGGCATGTCCCGCACCGATTCCGAGGTCGATGCCGAACAGCCGGGGATTGTCGATCGGCGCACCGGCGACACCGCCGTTGAGGTCGGAATTGCGGAACCAGAACGCTTCGACGAAGACTGCGAGCGCCAGCGTGACCACGGTGAGCGGCAGGCCACGCACTCGGAGCGCCGGCAGGCCGACCACCACGCCGACGAGGGTCGCGAACAGGGCGGACAGGATCGGCGCGAACGGAAACGGGATCCCCAGGTGCTGGTTCAGCACGCTCAACGCATAGGCCGAAACACCCGCGAGGGTGAGCTGAGCCAGCGAGATCTGACCGGCATATCCGGTGACCACGACCTGCGACAGGGCGAGCACGCCGAAGATGATGCTGCTGACGACGGCGGCCCGGTAGCTGCCGGACGTCGCGGTCAGCGCCACCACGGCGACCACCAGCGACAGCATTGCGGGGATCGCTATGTGATCGGGTCGCGGGGCGCGTCCGAGTGCCTTGCGCACCACACTGCCACGATCGGGCAGCGGACGTCCCTTCACGACCAGGAATCCCAGGATCAACAGCAGCGAGATCGCCTCGGCGGTACCGGATTTCGGCATCCAACTGTAGAGCCCCTGGAGATTGGTGGCTTCGGCCTGCAGGGCACCGATTACGATGCCCGCGGCAACGGTCAGCCAGATCGAACTGAAATTGCCCACCAGGGTGGCTGCCAGCGCCGGCACGATGAACATCGAATAGGCAACAGGATTCAACGCCACCAGCGGCGCGATCAGAATGCCGCCGAGGCCCGCGACCACCGAGGACAGCGCCCAGTTGCTGAACGCGATCCGGTCCGGGGACAATCCGGTCAGGTAGGCGCCCTTCTCCGATTCGGCGGCCGCCTCGGTCGCGACACCGAAGCGGGTGAAGCGGAACACGACCGTCGCGACGATCGCGATGCCGATGATCGAGGCCGCGAGCCAGATCCGGTCGGTGGGCACGGTTCGGTCCCCGATCCGGAAGGTGTCCAGGGCGAAAATCGGCTGGACGGCAACGAGTCCGGTGCCGACCCGCTGCGCGATCAGCGCCTGGATCACGATCATCAACCCGATAGATGCCACCGCCTTCGCCACCACCGACGCGGTCCGCATGGGCCGGAACACCAGCGCGTAGCAGAGGACGCCGAGGACGGCGGCGAAGACCAGAGAGATCGCCATGGCCGGGATGACACCCAGGGGCCCACCGAGATGGACGGACTTGGGCAGTCCCGGTATCGGAACCAGCAACTCCCCCTTGCGGAGCAAGGCGTAGGTGTACGCGGTGTACAGCGCGACCGTGCCGGTCGCGAAGTTCACCACACCGGAACTCTTGAACGTCATTACGAGCGCGAGTCCGATGGCCGCGTACACAGCCCCGTTTCCGAGGCCGAGCACGAGGTAGGAAAGATGGTCTGTCATGGCGATCTCTCTGGCCGAATCCCGTTGTTACCCTTGACCTATCCGGTCACTTCGAGGTCCACCGGGACACCTTTGTCGTTGATCTTGCCGATCAGCATCTGATGCGAGCAGATCGACGGCATCTGCGGCACGGCGGTGCCGTTGCAGGTGAACGTGATCCCGCCGCCGGCCGGCATCTCGACGTTCTGGGCCGTCTTCAACGCCTGCTTGATGCCCGCCGCATCGGCCTGGCCCTGCAGATTCTTCGTGGCCCCGACGAGGGCCATGACGAGCTGGTAGCCGGAGGACGCGGCGCCGGTGACGTTCAGATCCTTCGCGTACTGCTGCAGCACGGAGCGGTAGAGCACCGAATCCGGGCGATCGGACAGGTAGTCGGTGGCGGTGATGCCGATGCTGCCCTTGACCGTGTCCATCCCGATGATGTTGGTGACCGAGGGATCGAGGCACGTCGGGATGTAGACCTTCTGCACGTTCGGATCGGCGGTCTGGATCGCCTTGTACACCGAGGTGCAGGTTCCGGCATCGGCGATGACGCTGACACCGTCCGGCTTGGCGGACAGTCCGGAGGTGACCAGCGGAGTCGGGTCCGGCACGCCGAGGGCGATCGGCACCACCTTCAGGTCGACGCCGGCCCCCTGGAAGATCGGAGCGCCCATCGCGTTGATCATGGCGCCGATACCGCCGCCGTCACTGGCGAAGATGGTGAACGTCTTCATGTTCTGTTTCTTGGCCGCCTGCGCCATCGCGGTGATCGTGCCGGGCAACCCGGCCGACAGCGACGATGATTCCGGCGAGGCCAGCTCCACCTGCGACACACCGTTGAGGGTGACGTAGGGGATCCCCGCCCCCGCGACGATCGGCACGATGGCCGGACCCTGCGAGGTTCCCGGCGACAGGACGGCCGCCACCTTCTGTTCGACCAACTCGTTGGCGCACTTGGTCGCCGAGGTCGGTTCCTCCTGTTGCTTGCACACGACCAGGTCGATCGGATGCCCGGCCAACCCACCGGCGTTCTTGTTCACATACTGGACCGCGGCCTCGGCCCCCTGACGCATTTCCGGAATCGAGACGACCGCGCCGCCCTCGGTGGAGACGAACCCGATCTTCACCGGTGTACCGGAGGCCGGGTTGTCCGGCAGCGATGTGGTCGAGGCACCGGCGATCGCGCTGTTGTTCGAGGTGTCGTCGCTGCTACATGCACTCGCGCCCAAAGCCCCTATCAGGGCCAATGCGCTGAATCCGGCAAGTGTTCGCCGGTGGCGAGCAAGTCCGCCAAGTTTCATGATCCGAGATCTCCTTCTGCGAGGAGGAGCCACGCCGAGTGTTCGTCGGCACACCGGGCTCCTCGCATGATGTGCATCACATATCGATGTCAGCGGCGATTATGTGCGGATCGGACACCCGGTCGCGGACGGCGGTTCCCGTTCACCGGGACAACGGTTCGCAGAAATTTCGGCACACCTGCCACGACGGCAGCAAACTCCGTGACCCGCTTCACAGATCGGCGTCGATGTGCCACTATTTTCTAATCGAAATAGGCACGTCAGATCGTCGCCGTGGTCAACGAGGAGCACAGCATGACCGTTACGCAGGAGATTCACGCGGCCGAGGCAAACACCCCCAGCAATATCCTCGACCGGTTGACTCTCGTCCTCGACGCCTTCGACGGACACGAAAGTCTCGGTCTGACCGAGATCGTGTCCCGGACCGGACTGCCTCGCTCGTCGGCGCACCGGATGCTCGATCGGCTCGTCCGCCTGCGCTGGTTGCAGCGCCAGGGCCGCAGCTACAGCCTGGGGATCAGGCTCGTCGAGCTCGGCTCGCTGGCCGTCCACCAAGATCGGGTGCACGCCGCGGCGCGCGAACACCTGCATCACCTGTACCGCGCCACCGGCATGGTGGTGCATCTCGCGGTGCTCGACGGCGCCGATGTGGTGTACCTGGACAAGATCGGCGGCCGGCTGGCCGCGCAGGTTCCGACGCGCATCGGCGGCCGCCTGCCCGCCGCCCGCACGGCATTGGGCAAGGCTTTGCTGGCATACGACAACCACGCCGAACCGGGCGGCGAGGTGGTCCGGCAGCTGGGTTATGCCGTCGAACGAAACGGCGCACCGACCGGGTTCGGCTGTATCGCCGCTCCGATCGGGGAGGTGGGTGAGGCCAGGACCGCAGTGTCCATCTGCGGTCCGCTCAACAAGATGTCGTTCGACAGCCGCATGACCACGCCGGTGCAGCTCACGGCCGCCGCCATCGTGCGCAGCCTCAACGCCGGCCGGTTCGTGACTCCGACGTTGCAGCGCAGGAACATCTTGCGATCGCTACCGACCGCGCCCTCCGTTCTCGCCGAAGGCTGACTGGTCGGTTCCGGTCTCCGCGTCCGGATCGTCAGCGCCCACAGCACGCCAACTTCCGGGATGACGCGGCACCGGAAGTCCGAATTCGTCGGTGACGACCGAGGAGCGATAATGCTCGGCCGCAGCATCGATATCCGCGAGCAGCTGCTCGGCCAGCTCGATCTCGGCTTCGAAATAGCGCTGCGACCATCGCAAACTCATCTGCGTGAACGACCATCCCGGCTCCGGATCCGACCGGTCGGCGTGCCGTCCCGCTCGCCGCGCGCGCTCGCGAAGGTTGTCGATATGGGTCCTGACGATGCGCTTCAACTGCTCCGGATCGTGCAGATGACCCATCCAAAGGCGAAGCATCACACCATGTTTGAGCACCGGCATGTCCACGTCGGCATCGCGCGACCAGTTACGCAGCGCGCGCAGCCCGTCCTCGGTGATGCGATACAGCCGCCGGTTGCGCACGCCCTCGTCCGCGACCAGTCGGGACTGCACCAGCGACAGGTCCTCGAGCTTCTTCAGTTCGCCGTAGATCTGGCTTACCGACGGACTCCAATAGAAGAATCCGATACTCCAGTCGGCCCATTTCTTCAATTCGTTGCCGGTCAATTCCTCACCGAATGACAACATCCCCAATACTGCCCAGCTGGTGGCGGGCAAGTTGGGGAAAGAATCGACGTCAGCACCCATAATCGCCGAGCTTACAAGGCATTCCGGACCCATTGCCCCCGGCCGCTCCCGGCTGACGGGAACGAGATCACCCACTCGGCGGCGCACCACTTACGTTGAACACCATGAGCGACAGCACCATCTACATCATCGACCGGATAGTGCTCAAACCCGGCCACGCGCGCGCTTTCATCGACGCGTATTTGAGCGAATACGCCCCCGGCGCGCGGGAACGCGGTCTGACCTTGGACCGCGTCCTGGTCAGCCCGCCGGCCTGGATCGATGCGGAGAGCAATGTCGTCACCGCGACCTGGACCGTCGAGGGCCCGCAGCAGTGGTGGGCCGCGGCAGTGAAGGGACGCCACGATCCGGTGTACGCCCATTGGTGGCAGTCGGTCTCCCCCATGATCGTCGAACGGTCCCGGTCCATGGCCGCCGCGGCCGATGTCGTAGAAGGGCTGTGCCATGTATAAGGTGACCCGACTACTCCATCTGGACGACACCGCGGACCGGGCGGCGGTACTACGCACCATCACCGCCGCGGCCGATTCGATTCCCGCTCGGTACACCCTCGTCGCGCCCACACTGCCCGGAGCACGCAACGGCGGGGACCTTCTCGTCCACCTGCAATTCGAGTCGGAATCGGAATGGTCGCGCTGGCGGGCACCGATCGACGCGGCGACCTCCGGCAGCTCCGTTCACCACGTCGATGCCGCCGAATATCGCGGTGGATCGCCCGGGCAGGACCGGGCGGGACGCCGCAACTCGTCGAGCCCGGCCTCGGTCTATCGGACGTTGCTGTTACGCGTGGACGATTCCGCTTCGCCCGCGGAACTCGGGCGGTTCGAACACGCGATGCTGCAGATGCCCGTACATCTGCCGGGAATCCGGGCGTGGCAGCTCAGTCGCGTCGCTCACGCTTCCGGAACGTCGGCCTGGACCCATGTCTGGGAGCAGGAGTTCGCCGATCTCGACACACTGCTCGGGCCCTATATGAATCATCCGGTGCACTGGGGACATGTGGACCGGTGGTTCGATCCGGAGTGCCCCGAGCAGCTCGTCAAAGACCGTGTGTGTCACAGTTTCTGTGCGATGTCGGCGCCGGTCATCACCGACACGACGCCGGCGGCACTGTCAGCGGCGGAGGAACGCTAGAACCGCCGCTTCCCACGCTTCCTGCTGCTTGATCATCACCCAGTGCCGCAGTTGGGGAAGATGTGAATCTCTCCGTTGGGGCAGCATGCGTATCGGAAGCAAGGCCATGTCCACCGGGCTCGCACGGCTTTAACCCGCTTTCCCGGTGAGCGGCACACTCCCCGGCACGGCCCGATCCCCTCCGGCACCGTCGGGGAGGCCGGCCTCAACTGGTCATCGGGCTCCGCGAGTGAGACGAATCCGCTTCTCCGCCGGCCGAGAACGCCGCATGCCGACCGGCCCGGCGGCCGAAATACGACCCCGCACCCAGCTGTGTACCGCTGGCGTACCCCTTGCCGTCTTGAGCCAGCGTGGAAGCACAGGCGCCGGCTGCGTACAGACCCGCAACGGTGGTCCCGTCCGGGCGCTCGACCTGTCCGTCGACGGTCGTCCGTAGTCCGCCGAGGGTGAATCCGGCATAGGACGCCACGCCCAGCGACAGGTTGAATGCCGCCCAGGGACCGCGGTCCTGCGCCTCCAGATACTCGGGCCGCTTGCCGAATTCCGGGTCGGAGCGCTCGGCGGCGTGCGCGTTGTAGGCATCCAGCGTCCGCTGCAGATTGCCCGGCGGAATGCCGAGCGCGGTCTCCATCTCACCGACCGTCTCCCACCCGTCGATGAACGGCACCAGTTCGAAATCCCGCTTCGCCAAATGCGATTCGTCCAGGATGAGGAATGCCTTCGCATCCGGCTGTTCCAAGACGAATCCGGCGGTGCGGGCGTGATAGGAGTCTTCGGCGACGAACCGCTCCCCCTGCGCGTTGACGATGATTCCGGTGAGGTGCCGGGCAGGCGGGTACACCGGCGCCGTCACGAAACACTGGTCCATATGCGCGGTGGCAGCCCCAACCGACATACCCATCCGGATACCGAGGCCGTCGTCGAACGACGAGCCGAGCGGATACGGTTTCTCGGCAAGCTGCGGCACGTATTGCCGCACCATATCGGGATTCATGACGAAACCCCCGGCGGCGAGGACCACCGCACGCGCCTTCACGGCCCCGGATTCCGCGAACCGTTTCCAGCGCACTCCGACCACGGCTCCACTCTCATCGCAGATCAGCTGCTGTGCTCCGGTTTCGTACCGGATCTCGACACCGAGTTGCTCGAGCCGCTGCACCAGTAGACCGGTCACGAGCGCCGCTCCACCCGTGTCACCGGCCACGGGCACTTTGTGGCCGCGCGGCGCGGGGACAGCCAGTTCGCAGAAGGGCCATACCTTTTCGTTGCCGGTGTACATCAAGCCTTGGGTCCCCGGCTGAATGACGGCCTTCTCCGGATAGAAGCTCCGCTCGAAGCGAAAGCCCAGACCTTCCAGCCACTCGAAATGCGCCACACTGTCGACGCAGTAATCGTGGATCTTGCGCACATCGGGTTCCCGCGAAACGGCCGTGAGGTATTTCTCCATTTCCACCGCGGAGTCGGTGTGTCCGGTGGCGGTCTGCACCGCGGTGCCGCCGCCGAGATAGAAATGGCCGCCGGCCATCGACGATGTACCACCGCCGGCCGCAGCCCGCTCGAATACCAGTACGTTCGCGCCGTGTGCCGCGGCCTCCGCCGCCGCGCATCCCCCCGCGATGCCCAATCCGACGACGATGACATCCGCTTGCCCGGTCCAGTCCTCGACGTCGGCCGCGGGAACGACTGCAGGAATTTCTGTTCGCATATCCGGTAAGAGTGGCTGAGCCCGTGCCCGCGGCGCATCGCATTTCCCGCCGAGCGGAATACGGCCGGGGAAGGCGCCCGGAAAACACAGCAGCCACCCTTCACGAAACATGCCTAACTATCTCGTGTTAGTACGGCTGGGCTCCAATGTCGGTAGCAACGCCCCGGTCTACGCTCCGGGTTCGGGACGTTCGATGTGGAGTTGCGCGATTACACTGCAGCACAACGCGATTAGCGGTGACTAGCTGGACTCGCGACGGATCATCGTCATGGTCGGCAACGCCGGCTCCGGCGCCGCGGCGAGTTCACCGGCGGCGTGCAATGCGAGGTCGGCGGTATATCGAGCCACCCCTGCCGCGTCCATCCGCACACTCGATAGCGAAGGTACGAACACAGCCGCCAGTCGGGTGTCGTCGTGACCGATCACCGCCAAGGGTGCCGGGACACCGATACCAGCCCGCATCGCAGCACCGACAACGATCGCCGCCACGGTGTCGTTGTAGGCCACGACGCCGGTGACACCGCTGTCACGCCAGGCCAGGACACTCGTCACGGCCGAGGCCTCTCCCGTGCCGACTTCACGAACGTCGAGCGGTTCGAGCCCCAACCGCTCGGCTGCCCCCTGCGCGGCTGCCACTCGCGCGGCGACGAGATCTGCGAGTCTCTCCTCACGGCCGGTGGCATAGGCCAGCCGCCGATGCCCCAGGGAATAGAGGTGCTCCACCTGCAACCCCACCCCCGCGACAGCCGCCTCCGAGCGCCCTACCGTTCCGATGACAACTCGGCGGACCCCGCTGGCCCGCAACGAATCCTGTTCTTCCGCATCGAAATCGGCCAGACCGATCACCACGTCGGGGGTGACCGACTCCCAGAGCGGCCGGGAGCGATCCGCCGCCCGGCGGGTGTAGGTGATCAGCGAATAGCCGGCTCGATCCAGCGCACAAGCCATTTCGTCGACATACTCCGCCATACTGTCTTCGACCGGCCAGTCGGGCAGCACCAACAGCACCAGGCGACTACTGCCACGGCGCAATGTCTGCGCCGCTCGGTTGGGCCGGTATCCGAGCCGCTCGGCTTCGGCCAGCACCCGCTGCCTGGTCTTCTCCGGAATCGTCTGCCCGGGAGTGTTGTTGAGGACGAACCCGACAGTCGCGCGCGACAGTCCGAGTGAACGGGCAACATCGGTCGCGGTCACACGCTGCTTCGCAGACGGCATCCGCATCACCTCCCGGACCGGTTCGGCGAACGGGTATTCACCGGGTCGCGCGATCATACGCTAGCACGTGCGAGGAGCGCGGACCGGATCTGTCCGCGGTTCGGAAACGCCCTGCCGCCGCACCGGACGCGTGCGTGAGGAGTCGTACCGGAATCGCCTCGGCCAATCCTCCGGACTGTCTGGACGACAACTCGGCGCTCCGCATCGCCGCTACCAGTCCTGCCAAGGAACGATCGAATGCACCGGCGCGGCGAACAGCACCTCCTCGGCCTCTGGACAGGGGGCACCACGGCCCGCCGCGTCCCATTCCCGCTCATGCTCGGCAAGTTCGCTCGACACCGTCTCGGGATCGCCGTCCAGATACAACAGGCGAATCCGCAACGCACCGCTGGAATACTCTCGCCGTGCCTCCCCGAGCGGCAGTGTCGGATGCGTCTGCACCGAATGCAGGGCGAACGACCACGCGCCCGCCACCCCGGGACACCCCAGCAGATCGGGGATCCGCACCCGATCCTGCCAGCGAAACTGCTCGTGCGCGGGCACACCGTGCGGGTCGGCCAGATATGTGAGGGTGACGTGCAGCCCGCGGTTCGGCCGGAACGGCAGCGCGTCGGCCGACACCAGAACCCGTGGTGCCACATAGCCTTTCACCGGAGTGAAGAACGCCAGCAGGGACCGCCGGATCCCCGGCAGAATCGGGCCCCGCCCCCACTGGAAGGAGTCTTCACCCAGCTTGGTCCATTCGGCGATACTCTGCTCGTACGGCGGCCGGAACCAATACATGGCCATATAGTCGGTACCGGCCAGCTCCCCCGCGGCAGTCCCGAGCTCTGCGCCGCGGTCTCGGCGGCGGGCCCAGCGATCGCCCCACGCGACCCCTGGTAGCAGCAAATTCTCCGGCCGGTGATCCAGCTGATGCCATTCGTTGTATTCCCGATGCCTGTCGGGATCGGTCAGTTCGATGAACGAGAAGAACGCCCGCTCCGAAAACACTTGCCCACCTCCGAGATGTCGATTTCGGTCACTCGCGACCACGCAACGCTAGGAGCTCGGCGCCCGCAGATCGTCGAGCCATTCCATCCATCGGGAAAGCCGTGCCGCCGGCGCGGCGAACCGAAGCGACGTCTCTTCGTTTCGCTCACCGAGAGAAGACACGAAGACCGCCGGGCCGGCCTCCCTACGATGCCGCCATGTACTTCTCATGCCTTCCGACCGGAATCGTGGGCCGATGACAGCTGAATCCGACGCTATTGCCGATGTAGTGAATCGATACGCTTACGCACTCGACGACCGAGATTGGCGCCGCCTCGACGAAGTGTTCGCCCCCGACGTCGTCGTTCGATACGGCAGTCCCGACGCGCCGGCGATCGAAGGGCGGGTGGCCACCGTCGCGATGATTCGATCGTTCCTCGACCACTGTGGACCTTCTCAACATCTGTTGGGCAACATGATCGTCGACATCGACGGAGATACCGCATCCACAACCTGCACGGCCAGGGTCTTCCACATGGGAGCAGGCCCACACCCCGACAAGACGTACGAATGTGCGGGGTCTACCGAGACACGCTGACCCGAACGGCAGCAGGATACCGAATCACCGAACGCGTCTTCGATATACATTTCGAACTGGGAAGCCGGGAAGAGGTTCTGGGTGCCCAGCGTTCCCCCGCACCGCAGCAGTCGTTTTCGTTCACGAAGATCTTGGTGAATGATCTCGAAGCCCAATTCTCCTTCTATTCGACAGTTTTCGGTCGCACGGAAAAGACTCGCTGCGAGGTCAAGTCCAAACGGGTGGTGTATCGGGTGATTGCCGCGTGATCCTGTTCGATCAGGCGGTCAGTGCAGGGGTGGG
>NZ_LZML01000021.1:0-663 GCF_001665695.1 Nocardia sp. 852002-51101_SCH5132738
GGTGGGAGGGTTAACCCCCTGGGGTCGTACGGGCCTCCAGACGGCCCGCTGAGCGCCTAACGCGCTCCGGGTGACCGTCACATCAGAATGGTGGTTCATCGGTAATCAGCAGTGCTGCCGGAAACGGACTCCGAGCAACCGCGCTCGGGAACACCGGTTCATCAGAAGGTGTAGCCGCTGTGTATTCAGCGGCAATCTCGTTCATTTCAGACTCGGTAAGTGCAGCCGTCTGCACTACTTCGTACTTATCGGTGCCAGTACGTGACTGGCCTAGATAGCGGATGACATCATCCGCAACCAGTCGGTCAAGTACAAACTGGTCAAGTCCAAGCGGGTGGTGTATCGGGGTGATTTCCGCGTGATCCTGTTCGATCAGGCGGTCAGTGCGGGGGTGGGGTCCTCCTGTTCGTCGGTGGGGTCGGCGAGGCCGCGGGAGCGGGCCAGCACGTCCAGGCCGAGGTAGCGGCGGCCTTCGATCCATTCATCGTGTTGCTCGGCCAGGACGGCGCCGACGAGCCGGATGATGGCTTGCCGGTCGGGGAAGATACCGACAACGTCTGTGCGCCTGCGGATTTCCTTGTTCAATCGTTCCTGGGGATTGTTGGACCAGATTTGGCGCCATATCTGTTTGGGAAACGCGGTGAACGACAGCAGATCGGCCCG
>NZ_LZML01000022.1:0-1826 GCF_001665695.1 Nocardia sp. 852002-51101_SCH5132738
GTCACCATCGCCGTGATGACTCGACCGAAGGGGGTGTCCACCATGATCGTGAGATTACAGGCGAGCACCTCACCGCCTATCCGTGCCCACGCGCCGCGGGTCGTCGGGGTGGCTCACGGGCGCTCGCCGGGGCATAAGCCTCAACCAGCGACCGGCCCGAGTGGTCGAGCGCGGCGTAAATTGGTAGCTAGAGGTTTGCCTTATGCAGCAGCGATGGTGGGTGTGGATTGCCGCGTTCCTGATGACCTTGGGAATGTGCACTACGTTCGCGTGCAGTAGCGGTACCGACACCGGCCCCGCCGACCGCCCCGGCACTGTCACCAGCACCCGCACCGGACCCGAGCAGGCGGCACCTGCCTCGCCCCCACCCTCCCGGGTAGGGGTGCCCGTGCTGGTCGCGAAGATAGACAACAGCCCGCAGGCACGGCCACCGGTTGGGCTCGGAGCCGCCGATGTGGTCTACGTCGAGCCGGTCGAGGGTGGTTTGAGTCGGCTGGCCGCGGTGTTCGCGACACAGAAACCCCCGGTGATCGGGCCTGTCCGGAGTGCGCGAGAAACTGATCTGACGCTGTTGGCCCAGTTCGGTAACCCGACGTTGGCATCCTCTGGTTCCGCACCCGAGCTGATTCCCGCCCTCGATTCCTCCTCGCTCCAGAACGCCTCGGCCGATCTGCAACCCGCGGCGTACTTCCGCGATTACAGTCGCGCCGCGCCGCACAACATGTTCGTCCGCCCCGATCAGTTGCCCGAAGGCGGCGGCTGGCCGGAGGCTTCGCAACTGCACTTCGGTCCTGCGCCTGCCGGCGGTCGGCCCACGCAACATGAGGAAGCGCGGTATCCGGCTGCGGTGGTCGGCTTCGACTGGTCACCCAGCGATCACGGCTGGCTGGTGTCCATGGATGGTGCTGCCTACAGCGCTGCCGATACCGGACGGCTCACGCCAAGTACGGTCGTGCTGCAGAGTGTGCCGGTGCAGAACTCGGCCATCAGCGACGTGGCGGGCAGCGTCTCACCCCTGGCCCAGACGACCGGTAGCGGTCAGGCACTCGTACTTCGCGACGGCCAAGCGTTCCCGGCCGTGTGGTCCCGGCCCTCGCCGGAGACGGGCACAACGTACACAACCCCCACCGGTACAGCCATCCCCTTCGCGCCGGGACAGGTTTGGACAGTTCTGATTCCAGAGCAGCTCTGGTGACCCCTATCCTCGCGGTGTGACCGATGACGCCGAATTCGCACAACGGATCGGTCGAGATCTTGAATCCATCGGTCAGGTGCGGTTTCAGCTCGAACCGCCGCCAGATCCTGCCGACCGTCGATTTCGACAGCCCCGTCCGTTCGGCCATCGACGACCGAGACCAGTGCGTGGCATCGGGCGGGGCCTGCTCCAAGGTCATCTCCACCACCTGCTGCACCTGATCCAGCAGAATCGACGGCGGCCGGCCCGGCCGCGGCTCATCAGCCAAACCGGCCAGCCCGTACTCGATGAAACGGCCCCGCCACTTACGCACCGTCATCGCCGACACACCTACCTGCGCCGCAACATGGGTGTTGAACGCACCCGGCTCGGCACAGGCCAGCACGATCCGGCACCGCAACGCATACGCCTGCGTCGACGTCGCCGCCCGCGCACCCCGCACCAACTCCCGACGCTGCGCCTCGGTCACCACCAAATCCGGCCCCGACCTCGGCCGCCCCGTCCTTGCCACCGACGAATCCTACAATTACACAACGGATTTCAGGCGCAGAACACTAGTGTTCTGCGCCTGAAATCCGTTGCAGATATCGTGCGAGGGAGTCGAGGATCTCTTCGGCGGTCTTGCGCCAGA